>JAGAFI010000132.1 GCA_017612675.1 Bacteroidales bacterium | reverse complement strand
GACCACGGCACCGGCATCGTTATCGGCGAGACCACGGTCATCGGCAGCCATGTGACGTTGTATCAGGGTGTTACCCTTGGCGCCCGGAACTTTTCCTACGGGGCGGACGGAAAACCGCTCAACCTGCCCCGCCATCCCATCCTGGAAGACGGCGTGACGGTCTATTCCAATGCGTCCATCCTGGGCCGGGTCACCATCGGCCGCAACTCGGTCATCGGCGGCAACGTCTGGCTCACCCGCTCCGTCCCGGAACAGTCCCGCATCTTGCAGGGCAAGACCCAGGATTTCGCCTTCACCGACGGCGCGGGGATTTAAGCACTGTCAATCAGAAAGATAGCTGAACTGTTGTTCTATTTTACTATCTTTGCGATATATTGAACCGTTGCAGTATGAAGAAGTGTTTCAATATCTGTCGGAGCATATTTGCGGTCATCGGTGTCATTGCGACCCTGCTGGTCATCCTGTATTTTATCCGGAAGCCCTATTTCGAGGTGGATGTGTATCCGAGCCGCGTTGCGATGATGGACGAATACGTGGATTCGCTTCGGGCCTCCGGCCCGTATGGAAAAGATACGTCAGACTTCAGGATCCGAATCATCCAGGATTCCGTCCGCGCGAAGGAGATTCAGGTGTATTTCCGACTGGACACCCTGTATGCTCCGGATGCGGATACCTGGACGAAGGCCCTCGCCATCGGGAAGTTTGTCGCCTCGAACGTTCCGCATGACAATCAGAAGGAATGGCCCGAGTCGGTCAATGCCATCGGCTTGTGGGACTATACGAAGCAGGTGGCGCCTGCATTCAACTGCCGTTTGCACAGCATCCTGGCCTTCGAACTGTTTCTCGCCGCCGGACTGGATGCCAAATTCATCACCTGCATGCCCGAAGACTCCAACGACAATGACTGTCATGTCGTCAATGAGGTCTGGCTTCCCGAAATGGGCAAGTGGGCGATGATCGATACGGATATGGGAGGGCATTACTTTTCCGACTTGGGAGGGATCCCGCTTTCGCTCAAAGAAATGCGGGATCGCTATATCTCCGGTGAAAAGATGATGGTCTATCCGGAATTCCGGGATGGCCGCACCAAGAAGGATTGGTACTACGCCTACATGGCCAAGAACACCTATTGGTTCTCCTGCTGGGGCGAACTGTCTTACTACCAAGAGGATTACGACCACGAAGACGTAATCCGGGCCCATTACATACACCTTGTTCCTTCCGGGTTCCACCCGTTCAGGACAGGTGAAGGCAGTTCCGTCACGACCGACGCCGATCGTTTCTGGGCGGCCCCGAACTAATCCTTTTTTACGATTGTTCTCCATAGACCCGAGTGTGGTGTTGCGGATACCGCGTTGTGTGAAGCAAAATGCAATATACCCTACCTCGCGTGGTGGGGCATATGACGTTTTTGTGCGTACAATGGCGTTTTTTAATAATATGCGTGCGCCATATGCCGATTTCAGCCCCCCGTGCACCGTGCTCGGCAAAATAGTGCCCTGGAGGCCCTTCCAGGGCATACCCCGGTGCGGCAGTTTGGCGGAAATCCATTCTCTCTTCCACAGGATTGTGCAAGTGAGCTGAAATAGTTCAAGAAAGGCTTTCTGGGTGATGGGGAGTGAGGCGAAATCGTTATCTTTGCAAGTGATGAAATCGTGCATACACATCATCTGTACCGGATTGTTCGGCTTCTTGTTCCTGGCGCTGTTCAAGACAGGGCTGCTGTATCATCTGGAACAGTATTCCCTCTTTTGTCCGAAAGCGGATTATCTGCGTTCTTTCTTCGAGCAGCCCGGGGGTGTCTTGGCCCTCGCCGGGGCCTTCCTGACGCAATTCTGCCATTATCCCGTGCTGGGAGCGGCTGTTTTTGCGCTGCTATTATGCTTGCTCTGCTTCCTGACGGAAAAAGCTTTCGGGCTGGAAGGAAAGGCCGCGTGGCTCTCTGTCATTCCTGCCCTGTTCCTCCTGCTTTTTATCACACGGATGGACTACTCCATCTATCTGTTCCGGACTTATGGGCTCCTCTATTCGCAGGCACTGGGCTTCTGCGTCACGGCGGCCTTGGTCTTCGTGTACCGAAAGTACTTTCTGGGGAGACGCATCAGCCCGCTCTTCGTGGCGATGGCCGTGCTCGTCGGCTATCCGCTGTTCGGCGCCTTTGCGCTGTTCGCCGGCATCCTGATGGCGCTGCTTGCCCTTCGGGAAGGAAAGCGGGGTCTTGTGGACCTGGCCGTTGCGCTCTTGACGGGAGCGACCGTTCCGTGGCTATGCGGCGTTTTGCCCGGTGTTTTCCCGAGAATCCATCGGAAATACGTGTATCTCGCCGCACTCCCGTATATGGAGTTCCTGGACAACTTCATCTGTCAGGTTCCCCTGATTCTGGCAGCGGTGGCCATGGTCGCACTTTGTTTCCTTAGGAAAGCGGGCCGCTTTGTCGTGCCGGCCATCGTCGTGGCCACGCTTTTAGCGGTTACCGGCGGATCCAACTGGGACCGGGGCTTCCATACGGTCCTCGGGATGGAACGGGCCGTTTCCGAACAGGATTGGGACAAGGTGTTGAAACTGGCCTTGAAGGAAACGACTCCCAACCGCGTTCATGTCCTGTACCGGGATGTGGCCCTGTACGAAAAGGGCCTGTTGACGGAGAAGATGTTCCAGTATCCGGACGGGGACGAGCCGCTCCACACGCGGGCGCCTTTCCCGATTTCCCATATCTGCGCG
>JAGAFI010000131.1 GCA_017612675.1 Bacteroidales bacterium | reverse complement strand
CGGTCACGCTCTTGCCGGTCCTGCTGTTCGCACACCAGGGAATTTTCCTCTATGTGGGCTTCCTGACCGCCGGCTTCGTGTCGGTGTTCGCGTTCAAGGTGCTGGGAAAGGGATGGAAGCAGTTCGTCCTCGCCCTGTTGAGTTTCGCCGTCCTTGCCTTGTGCTTCCTGGCTTTTTCGTGGCTGTCGCTCGTGGACGGCAAGGTGCTTGCCACCCTGCTGCGCCTGCTTGTGGCATCCCTGCTCGCCGTTGCGGGTTATCCGCTGATTTTCCTCTTCGAGAAAGTTTTCAACCTGGTATCCAATTCCCGGCTTTCCGAGTTGGCGGATACCTCGAACAGCCTGCTGCGCGAACTGGAACTGAAAGCCCCCGGCACTTTCCAGCATTCCCTGCAGGTGATGAATATGGCGGATGCCGCCGCCCGCGCCATCGATGCCAATTACCTGCTGCTGCGTGTCGCCGCCCTGTACCATGATATCGGGAAGATGTGCAACCCCCTGTGTTTCGTGGAAAACGAATCCCTGATCAACCGGACGGAAACAAGCCGTTACCACAGTGCGCTGGAGCCGGCCCAAAGCGCCCGGGACATCATCCGCCATGTAGCGGACGGCGAAGAGCTTGCGCGGCGCCACCGCCTGCCGGCCATCGTCACGTCTTTTATCAGCACGCACCATGGCACCACCCTGACGGCGTATTTCTGGAATGCCCATGTGCAAGCGGGCGGCAGCCTCTCGGATGTCCGGGAGTTCCGCTATCCGGGCCCCCTGCCCGCTTCCCGGGAACAGGTCATCCTGATGCTCTGCGATTCCATCGAAGCGGCTTCCCGCACCCTGACCGAACATACGCCGGAAGCCTATTCTGCCTTCGTGGAGCGAATCGTGGCCGGCAAAATCGAAGAGGGGCAGCTGGAACAGGCGGAAATCTCCATCAGGGAACTGTCCGAAGTCAAGGCGGCGGTCAAGGCCTATCTGGCCCGGATGCTGCATGAGCGCATCGCCTATCCGAAAAGAGAAACAAACTAAAATAGATAAGAATCCATGGAAATTACAAAGAATCAGATTGACAAGCTCAACTTGGAGCTTACCCTGCAGGTCGCCCAGGACGACTATGCATCCATCCAGAAAAAGAAAACTTCCGAGCGTCGCCGCACGGCGGACTTCAAGGGCTTCCGCAAGGGCATGGTTCCCGTTTCGTTGATTCAGAAGGTCTTCGGCGAACAGATTTTGGTCGAATCGGTCAATGAGGTCGTTTCCAAGGCCCTGGATGAGTATATCACGACCAATGGCCTGCACCTGCTGGGCGAGCCGCTGGCGAGCGAAAAACAGCCGGAGATTGACTGGAAGACCGCCGGGAACTTCACGTTCATTTTTGATGCGGCCCTCACGCCGGAGTTCTCCGTTGCGGTCGAAGCGGCGGATACCGTGCTCAAGTACCAGATTACCGTGGCGGCCAAGGACAAGGAAAAGATGGTCGAAAACCTGAAGAAGTATTACGCGGACAAAAAGGAAGAGAAGCCGGAGGAGGAAATTGAAAAGGAAGTGACCGGGCGCATGCAGAACGAATACAAGCAGGAGTCCGAATGGCGCCTGTCGAAGGATATCCGTGCGTTCTATGTCGCCAAGGCGGGTATCGAACTGCCCGAAGCCTTCCTGAAGCGCTGGCTGTATGCCGCCAACGGGGGCAAGTATTCCAAGGAAGACATCGAGAAGGAGTTTGCCGGCTTTGCCGAAGATTTCAAATGGCAGCTTGTGCGCGGTTTCCTGATGAAACAGTATGGGTTCAAGGTGGAGGAACAGGACATCCGCGAGGCGGCGAAGGCCTTCGTGACCTACCAGTATGCGATGTACGGCCTGCCCGAAATTCCCGGACAACTCCTGGACGAGACCGTCGGAAACATCCTCAATGACCCCAAACAGATTGAACGCCTGTCCGAGCAGGTGGAAGACCGGAAAGTCCTGGATAAAATCAAGGAGACCATCACCCTCAAGGACAAGAAAATCTCCGCCGAGAAGTTCCGGGAACTGGCATAATCCATGAAAGGCGTTTATCTTTTCCTGGCCGACGGTTTCGAGGACATCGAGGCCCTGGCGACCCATGACGTGCTCCGGCGGGGCGGGGTGCCGCTGCAGCTTGTGTCCATTTCGGAAGACCCTTTCGTCGTTTCTTCCCATGGTTTGACAATCGGGGCGGAGGCGTTCCTGCCGGATTTGGAGATTTCCCATGCGGGAACGACGGAAAAAGACCTGATGATTTTCCCGGGCGGGATGCCCGGCACGAAACACCTGGCGGCCTGCAAGCCTTTGGTGGCGGCCATGAAGGCGCATTATGCGGCGGGCGGTTCGCTTGCGGCCATCTGTGCGGCGCCGGGCCTGGTGCTGGGCCAGCTGGATGATTTGTCCGGCGTGACGTTTACCTGCTTCGACGGATTTGCCACGCTTCCGGAGTCCAAGGGCGCGGTCTTTGCACCCAAGGCCGCCATCCGCAGCGGACGCATCATTACCGGGCGTTCCGCCGGGCATGCCGTGGCTTTTGCCTTGGAAATCCTCCGCTTCCTGCGTCCCGAAAAGTATGAGGAGGTCCGGGAAGCCCTTTTCCTGCAATGGACAGCGTAAGACTGGACAAATATCTGTGGGCCATCCGGGCCTTCAAGACCCGGAGCGAGGCCTCGGACGCATGCAACGGCGGCAAGGTGCGGCTGGGCGGCGTTGCCGCCAAAGCGGCGAAAGCCGTCCGCATCGGGGATGTGCTGGAAGTCCGCAAGGGCCCTGTCAGCTATGTGTACCGGGTGCTGCAACTGTGCGGAAACCGGGTCGGCGCGGCCCTTGTGCCCTCCTATGCGGAGGATTGTACCCCCGAAGGGGAGAAACAGAAACTGCATGCACCCCGGCAGACCGTGCAACTCCAGCGCGACAGGGGAGCGGGGCGTCCTACGAAGAAAGAACGCCGCGAACTGGATGCCCTGCTGGATGCCGTGACGGACGGCTTGTAGGCGATGGCTGCCCCGGTATGAACCGTTTTCCCCGCACCGTGGACAGCCCCGGAAAAATGGTGGCTGCCATCCGGCATTTCGGCATCCTTCCCTTTTTCAAGGGCGCGGAAAAGTCCTAAATCTCTTCAATCAGCCGTTTGAACAGCTGCGTCATCTTGGTCGCGGCGATGTCGGCCTGCTTGACGACGTCGTCGCCGTCATTGAGGTTGCCGTATTCGTTGAAGAGGTTGGAAGAATTGGTGACCACCGACATGCCGAAAACGCGCAGGCCGCAGTGGCGGGCCACGATGACTTCCGGAACGGTGCTCATGCCCACGAGGTCGGCGCCGACGGCGCGGTAGAAGCGTACTTCGGCGGGTGTTTCATAGGTGGGGCCGCTGCTGACGAAATATACGCCCCGCTTGGGCGGGATGCCCAATTCGATGCAGAGTTTTTCCGCCTTGTCCAGCAATTCGAGGTCATAGGCACAGGTCAAATCCGGGAAACGGGGGCCGAATTCCTCCATGTTCGGGCCGATGAGCGGGTTCGGCAGGGTGTTGATATGGTCCTTGATGATGACGAGGTCGCCGACTTTGTGGTCGTGGTTGCAGGAACCTGCGGCGTTGGATACGAAGAGGAACTGGACGCCCAGCACTTTCATCACGCGGACGGGCAGGGTGACGAGTTCCATCGGGTAGCCCTCATAATAGTGGAAACGCCCCTGCATGGCAAGCACCAGTTTGCCGCCCAGTTTGCCGAAGATGAACTGCCCTTTGTGGCCGATGGCCGTGGAAACGGGGAAACCCGGGATGTCCTTGTAGGGAATGGTGACGGGTTCTTCGATGTCGTTGGCCAGTTTGCCCAGCCCGCTACCGAGGATGATGCCGGCTACGGGAACGGCGTTGCCGATTTTCTCCCGGATGTAGTCGGCGGCTGTGTTTATTCGAATGATTCTTTCGTCCATGGTTATTGAATTTTGGTTAATAGTTTCCGTGCCTGGGCCAGGGTTTCCCGTTCCCCCTCGATTTCGCGGTGCCGCATGACGAACCGTCCGTTGCAAATGACGGAATCGATGCAGTCGGAATGGGCGGAATACACGAGGTTTGCGAGGAAAGGTCCCGGCGAGAGGAAAAAGGAATTGTCGGTGTCGATGATGTTGATGTCGGCGACGGCCCCTTCTTCCAGCCGTCCCGTATCGAGGCGCAGCGCTTTTGCGCCGTTCACCGTCGCCATCCGCAGCAGTTCGTCCAGCGGCATGGCGCGGGGATTGCCCCGCCAGGCCTTCTGGAAGAGGGCGGAGGTTTTCATAACTTCCAGCATGTCGAGGTTGTTGGAGGAGGCGCATCCGTCCGTGCCGAGGCATACATTGATGCCCGCATCCCGCATTTCGTCGTACAGGAAGCGATAACCGGAACTGATTTTGGCGTTGGAGTTGATGTTGTGGACACAGTGGACGCCCGCTTCCGCCAGCAAGCGGATGTCGTTTTCGCTGACCCACAGGGTATGGGCGGCGATGAGCCGGGGACCGAGGATGCCGAGCCGGTCCAGGTATTCCACCGGGGTCAGCCCGCCGTGCGCGGCCTTGCAGTCTTCCACCTCCTTGCGGGTTTCGCACAGGTGGATGTGCAGGCCGAGGTCATGGCTGCGGGCGAAATCGGCTGCCCAGAGCATCATCGGTTCGCTGACGGAATAGATGGCGTGGAATGCGAGCTGCCAGATGCTGCCGTCCGTCCATTTGTGCCCCTCTTCCTCGTACCACCGGGTGCAGCGCTCCTGCTCCCGGGCCGCCTCTTCCGGGTTCCCCTGGTCCATGATGTCGAAACCGGTGGCCACGCGGATGCCCGTATCGGCTGCGGCCCGGTGCCCGGCGGTAAAGTGCCAGTACTGGTCGTTGAAAGTCGTGGTGCCCGTGCGAATCATTTCCATGCAGGCGACTTTCGTGCTCCAATACACGAATTCTTCGTCGATGTGCTTCTCCACTTCCCAGATTTTGCGGATCCAGTCGGCGAAAACCACATCTTCCCCGATGCCCCGCATCAGGGCCATCCCCGCATGGGTGTGCATGTTGACAAACCCCGGGATGGCCACTTTCCCCCGGCAGTCCATCATTTCCACGTCTCCGGCGAGTTCCCATGTCGTGCAGGCTCCTTCCGGACCGATTCGCGCGATGCGTCCTTCTGCAATCAGCATATCGATGCACCGCCCGTCGAGCGTTATCCCTTTCAACAATATCATATACTTAGGCGTTCCGTTCCGCCTGCGCCTCATTCCCTTTCTCCGGTGTGTATTCCGGAATCTGCCCGCCGAAGCATTCCGTCCGCATATATTCCAGTATGTCTGAAAGTCCCTGCTGGAACTTGCGGAAATCTTCCTTGTAGAGGAAAATCTTGTGCTTGTCGTAAGCTGCCGAACCGTCCGCGGTGTTGCGCCGCCGGCTTTCGGTAATCGTCAAATAAAAATCCTTCTCCCCCCGCGTCGCTTTGACATCGAAAAAGTAGGTTCTTTTGCCGGCCCGTACCTGCTTCGAGAAGACATCTTCCGATGAACGGTCCTGGTATCCCGTTGAATCGTAATCTTCTTTGTACATAACAAACAAAATTTAAGGTTATTCGTACAAAAATATAATTTTTTATCAGATTTCCGGTTATCTTTGCATAATAAAATTCTTGAAATAGTATGTTGAGCAGAAGAATTCTGCGGATCAAGGCCTTCAAAGTCCTGTATTCGTACGTGGAGAACCCAGCCATGAACCAGAAGGAGGCGGAAGCCGAACTTGAGCACGCTTGCGAAGCGACGCGGGATTTGTACCTGTTTTTGCTGGCCATCATCGGGCCGCTGACCGCCGAAGCCGCTTCCCGCATCGCCGCGGCCAAAGCCAAGTTCAACCCTTCTCCGGAGGAACTCAATCCGAACATGAAATTCGTGGAGAACGGGATTGCACGTATCCTGGATGCCGATCCCGATTTCCAGAAAATCTGCAAACGCAAAAAGTTTTCGTGGGAGCAGTACGACGTGCTGCTCCGCCATCTGTACGAGAATATCCGCAGCCGGGATTATTTCCAGGCCTATCTGCGTTCCTCCAAGCGCTCCTGTAAGGAAGACGCCGCCCTCTTCGTCCGGATTTTTGAAGAAGAATTCGTGGACAACGAAGAGTTGGAGGCCATTCTGGAAGACCTCTCCATCTATTGGAACGATGATTTGGCCTATGCCCTGACCTATTGCTGCCGTACGGTGGAAGACCTCGCCCGGGGAGCGGGCTGGCGCGAGCCGGAACTCTACCAGAGCGACATGCCGGGCAAACCGGGACGGGAAAGCGACAGGGCTTTCGTCTTCAACCTCGTCCGGACGGCGTACCGGAACTACGACCGTTATGTGGCGGCCATTGCCTCCTGCACCCCTAAGTGGGACCGGAGCCGGATTTGCGCCACGGACCTTGCCCTCATCATCTGCGGGCTGGCCGAAGCGGAGAAATTCCCGCAAATCGGCTACCGCACGACCATCAATGAATTTGTCGAAATATCCAAATATTACTCCACGCCGGAAAGCCGCGCATTCGTCAATGGCCTGTTGGACAAGCTGGTACAGAAAGACGAGCATCCTGCGGTCGGAGGCGCCAGGTAGATTTCTTATTTTCAAAAACCGATAGAACATGAATTTTTTGACCGTATTTCTTCAGGCGGCGGGCGCTTCGGGCGCATCCGGGCAAGGTGCCCAGCAGGGCGGTACGATGTCCTTCTGGATTATGATTATCCTGCTTTTCGGCGTGATGTATTTCTTCATGATTCGTCCGCAGCGCAAGCAGCAGAAAGAGTTGGAAAAATTCCGCAGCGAGCTCAAGAAAGGCGACAAGGTCGTGACGGCGGGCGGTATCTACGGCACCATCGCCGAGATTCAGGAACGTACCGTGCTGCTCAAGGTGGACGGTGAGGTGAAACTCCGTGTGGACAAAGCCTCCCTGCAGCGTGACTTTTCGGAAGCTTCCGCGCCCGACAAGAAGCAGTGAAGACCTGGGGACAGCTTATCCTCTGCCTCTTGCTGTCTTTCAGCATCTGGCTGATACATAATCTTTCGCAGCGATATACCGAAAACATCAGCGTCAATGTCGTTGCGCGGAGCAATCTGCCCGGGCGCGAGCAGCAGTCCGTGGCCGAAGTGTCCGTGCTTGCCCGTTGCCAGGCGAGCGGCTTTGCCCTGCTTTCGCTGTCCCGCAGCCGCAAGGCCGTCACCGTATCCATCCGGCCCGAAGACCTGGTGCCCGTGGAAGGGGATGTGTTCGCGCTTCCCGCCGCGGCTGTCGGCAAGTATGAACAGCAGATTTTCGGCGACGGCGTGACGGTCGTTTCCCTGCTGGGCACCGACGTGCGTTTCCGCTTCCGCGGGGAATACTGCCGGAAACTGCCGGTCAACCCCGTAAGCGTCCTGGATTTCCGTCCCCAGTACACCGCCGTGTCCGATATGTCCGTGCAACCCGATTCCGTGCTGGTATATGGCCCCGAGGCGCGTCTTGCCGGGATGAAGGCGGTGCAGACGCATCCGGTTTCCCTGCGTGACCTGCACAAGGACGTGCGCGGCGTGGCGACGCTGGAGGTGCCGGAGGGGACGCGCCTTTCCACGCGGAACGTGACGTATTCGCTGGATGTGGCCCGGTATATGGAATTGCACGCCACCGTCAATGTCGTGTGCCGCAACGTGCCTGCCGGGACGGAGTTTTCGGCCTATCCTTCCCGGGCGGAAGTCGTGTTCCGCTGCATTTTCCCGTATCAGGGCAATCCGGCGGAAAAGGCCGAATTCTATGTCGATTACGAAGAATTTGCCCGTTCCATCAGCGGGCGCTGCCTCATCCACGGGGATTGCCTGCCGGAGGAAGTGATTGATTACCGGGTGGAACCGGCGGTTTGTACGTGTCTGGAATTGCAATGAAGACCGTTCTTGTCACCGGCCCCATCGGCGGGGGCAAATCCGAGTTCTGCCGTTATGTGGCGGCAAAAGGCTATCCCGTCTATGACTGCGACAGCCGCTGCAAGGCCTTGTACGCAAGCGTTCCCGGTTTGACGCAGCGGGTGGAGGAAGCCATCGGGGCGCCTTTTTCCCGCATCGGGTTGATTTTTTCGGATGCCCGGCGGCGGGAAGCGGTGGAAGCGCTGGTCTATCCGGAATTGCTGCAGGATTTCCGGGCCTGGCGTGCTGCCCTGCGGGCGGATATCGTGTTCGTGGAATCTGCCGTGGCTTTGCAGAAACCGCTTTTCGATGTCCGCTACGACCATGTGCTGCTCGTATCCGCCGACTATGCCCTGCGGGTGGCGCGCAACCCGAAGGCGGCGCAGCGGGATGCCCTGCAGGCCTTTCCGGCGGGGAGAATAGACTCGGTATTGGAAAATAACGGCTCGCTGGCGGATTTCCATGCCCGCATAGACCGCTGGCTGGAAGTGTTTGGACAAACAATCAAAATATCTTGAAAATGAAAACTGATTTGGCAAAGATTCTTTCGGTATCGGGGCTGCACGGCCTCTACCGCTATGTGGCACAGGCCCGCAACGGCATTATCGCCGAAGCCCTTTCCGACGGGAAACGGACGACTTTCGACAGCCGGAGCCGTATTTCCACGCTTTCCGATATCTCCATTTATACGGCGGAAGGCGAGAAAAAACTTGCGGAAGTGTTCGTCTCCATGAAGCAGGCGGCTGCCGGGTTGGCCGTGCCGTCTTCCAAGGATGCCGCGGAAACCATCAAGGCCTTCTTTGCCTCCGCCGTACCCGATTATGATGCGGAGCGTTTCTATGTGTCCCACATGAAGAAAGTGCTGGACTGGTATGCCGACCTCGACCGGTATGCCTCCTTTGATTTCGTGACGGACGAAGAACGGGAAGCGGAAGCCGGGGAAGCGTGAAGCGCATCAAGGTCATTACCTTAGGCTGTTCCAAGAACAGCGTGGATACCGAGCACCTGCTGGCGGCCCTGCCGCCGGAAGATTTTATGCTGGTGCAGGAGCCCCCCTATGATGTCCTGCTGTACAATACCTGCGGCTTCATCGGAGATGCCAAGGAAGAATCCATCCAGGCCATTTTCGAGGGCGTGGCGGCGAAGAAACGGGGCGAGGCGGCCAGTCTCGCCGTCTTCGGCTGCCTGTCGCAGCGCTATGCCGCCGAGTTGCCCGGCCTGATTCCGGAGGTGGACGCCTGGTTCGGGGCCCGGGATCTGAATCCCGTTCTCCGCTACCTCGG
>JAGAFI010000130.1 GCA_017612675.1 Bacteroidales bacterium | reverse complement strand
ATGCCCAGAACATGCAGGTGGACCTGGGACGCTTTTCCGCTGACGGGCTCGGGATGCTCAGCCTCTACGACGGGCAGCAGTCACAGCGGCTGCAAAGCGCCCGGGCATACGCGGCGGGCGCGGTGGTCCACCTGCATTCCGAGCGCCCCCGCCATCCCGACGGCAGCGGCGGGAAACTGCGGCTCCGGACCGGATCCTTCGGAACAGCCAACCCATCCGTCCAATGGGACAAGGAATTGTGGCACGGTGTCGTGCTGCGCAGTTCCGCGGAATTTCTCTACAGCAACGGACGGTACAAGTATCCCTTTTTCGACACCACGCTCGTCCGGGAAAACGGAGACATCCGGTCCCTCCGGCTGGAAGCGCAGCTTTTCGGCACCCTGCGGCGGGGAGCATGGAACCTGCACGCCTACAGCTATGGTTCGGAACGGGGATATCCCGGGCCTGTCATTCGCCGGGCCACGGGGTTTCCGTTCAGTGCGGAAAGGCAGGACGACCAGGACCTTTTCCTGCAGGGCGGATGGGAACAGGACTGGGGGGAGCACTACGCCACCGCCCTCAGGTTCAAATACACCCACGCCAAGAGCCATTACAACACCCATGCGGAGCGCAATCCCATGGCCATGCCCTACAACGTGCATTATCGCCAGCACGCCGGCTACCTGTCTTTGGCGCAGTCTTTTGCCATAACGGAAATCTGGTCCGCAGACATCAGCACGGACGGACAGTTCAACAGCCTGGACTGCGACGCGGGACAGTTCGTCACCCCGCGGCGGGCGACTTTTACCGGCGCCCTGGCCACACGCCTCTACTGGGCGCATTTCCGGGCGGCGGCACACGTGGCGTACCTCGGCGCATGGGATTATTTCGACACCCCCGCCGCAGGCGGATGGACGCGGGAAAACCGCTACCGCCCTGCATGGATGCCCTCGCTGGTGCTGTCCTGGGAGCCATTCTCGTGGCTTTCGCTGGATGCCTATTGCAAACGGAGCGAGCGCCTGCCCTCATTCAACGACCTGTATTACACCCTGATGGGCAATGCAGCGCTTTCCCCCGAAACGGCCTGGCAGGCGGGAGCGGACCTCCGCGCCTGTTTCCGGCAGGGTGCCTGGCACGGTGACGCCCGCCTTTCTGCTTACCGCAACCGTGTTTCCCAGAAAATCGTCGCCATTCCCACCGCCTCGCAGTTCCGCTGGACGATGCTCAACATCGGGCTGGTGGACATTACCGGACTGGACGCCAAGGTGGAGACAGGCTACCGGCAACCGGACTGGCACGCCGGCGTGACGGCGCGTTTTTCTTTCCAGCAGGCGCTGGACCACAGTACGCCGGGGAGCAGCACCTATGGCAACCAGATTCCCTATATCCCCCGCTTCAGCGGAAGCCTGCACGGGGAAGCCGCGTACCGGGCCTGGACGCTGGACTACGACCTGGGATTTTCCGGCGGAAAATGGTCCCGGAGCGCGAACACGCCCGATTACTACATCCGGCCTTGGTGCCTGAGCGACCTCACCTTGTCCCGCCGCATCGCCCTGCCCGCCGGCAAGGGGCGCACGCAAATCCCGCAGCTGCACATCGCCCTGCAAGGGAACAACCTCTTCAACACCCCGTACGAAGTGGTGCAAGGCTACCCCATGCCGGGCTTCAATGCCCTGCTCTGCCTTACTTTCACCTGGTAAGAGACGACGCCCCGCCCGGAAAAAATCAGTGCTTGAAATGCCGGACGCCCGTCAAATACATCGCGATACCGCAGGCATCCGCCCGGGCGATGACCTCCGCATCCCGGATGCTGCCGCCGGGCTGGACGATGGCCCGCACCCCATATTCAGCCGCCAGGGCGACGGTATCATCAAAAGGCAGGAATCCGTCTGACGCCAGCACAAGCTCATCCGCAAAGCCGGCGGCACGCGCCTGCTTCAAGGCAATTTCCGCAGAACCGACCCGGTTGGTCTGCCCGGCGCCGATGCCGACGGTATGGCCGTCCCGCACCACGGCAATGGCGTTGGACTTGACATGCTTGACGATGCGCCAGCCGAAATCGAGGTCCGCCAGACAGGAGGCCTGCACCTTCGTCACGCACATTTGCGCCGTGATGCGCTCCACCTGCGTATCCAACTGCTGGGCCAGCAGGCCGCCGTTCACGCTGACATACTGGGGGACGGGAACGCCATCACGGGTCATATCCACCTCCAGGACACGGAGATTCTTCTTGGAAGAGAGGATTTCCAGCGCCGCCGGCTCATAGGCGGGCGCGATGACAATCTCGAGGAAAATGGGCTTGAGTGCCGCCGCCACCGCGGCAGTCAGCGGCCTGTTCACGCCCACGATGCCGCCATAGATGCTGACTTTGTCGGCTTCATAAGCCGCCGCCCACGCCGCTTCCACCGTTTCCCCGACAGCCGCCCCGCAGGGATTCATGTGCTTGAGGGCCACACAGAACGGTTCCGCGAAATCCCGCAGCACGTTCAACGCGGCATTGGCATCCTGGATATTGTTGTATGACAACTCCTTGCCCTGTATCTGCCGGGCGAAGGCCAGCGAGAACGGAACCGGTTCACGCACAGCATAGAATGCCGCCGTCTGGTGGGGATTCTCCCCATAACGGAGGGGTTGCTTCATGGCATATTCCAAGAACAGCCGTTCCTCCAGTCCGGCCTGCCGGCGCATATATGTAGCGATGCAGCAATCATATTCCGCGGTATGCGTATAAGCCTTGGCAGAGAGTTTCAGGCGGGTTTCGGGCGTGGTGTTCCCCCGTTCCCGGATTTCGGCAAGCACCGCACCGTAATCCGCCGGGTCGCAAAGGACCGTGACGTCCCGCCAGTTTTTGGCGGCGCTGCGCAGCATCGAAGGACCGCCGATATCAATGTTCTCGACCGCCTCTTCCATCTGCACGCCCGTACGGGAAATGGTCTGGCGGAAAGGATACAGGTTCACGCACACCATTTCGATGGTATCGATACCGTTTTCCCGCAAAGTCGCCATATGTGCAGGCATATCCCGACGGGCCAGGATGCCGCCATGCACTTTCGGATGCAGGGTTTTCACCCGGCCATCGCAGATTTCCGGGAATCCGGTCACCGCGCTGATGCCGATGGTCGGCACGCCGGCTTCATCCAACATTTTCTGCGTCCCGCCGGTGGCGACGATTTCCCACCCCAGCGCGACAAGCCCCTGCATGAAAGGCACGAGGCCGCTCTTGTCACTGACACTGACCAATGCTCTCATACGCGCAAAAATTTCCGCCTGCCCGGCAAGGCTATTCCTCCTTCGGCGGCAGGGCGAATTTCACATCCACGAAGATGGGGAAATGGTCGGAGGCGGTGGATACGTCGCCGCAATAGCACTGCGAAATCGTATGGGCGGACACCACCTCTACAGCCGGTGAGTTTTTCCAATGGAAAATGTAGTCGATGACGCGGGGACTGGTCCCGCCGATGGTGTTTTCCGTCGTGCAGGAAATCGTGTCCCAGTCTTCGGAAAGCTTGGCATAGGCCGCCGAGGTCAGCCGGGCGTTCATGTCACCCATCAGGAAAACGGGTTTGGTGCCGCCGCCGTATCTGAGGCCCACGTATTCGCGGAGGGCCGCCACCTGGCTCAAATGGAATTCGGCAGGATAACTCCCCAGGTGGGTGACGGCGAAGACCGCCTGGTCCGTCTCCATCACGGACACGGCCCGGGCTTCGGTTCCTTCGGGCGGCGCCGGCAAGGCCATGTTGTACACTTCCACGACATACTGTTTGCGCGGCACGATGATGCCGTTGCCATAGGCGCCTCCCTTATAGGGAATTCCGCGGCCGAAGAACCATTTCCAGTCCCCCATCGCGGCGGAAAGCCGGGCCACCTGATTGGCGTGGTGCCGCGTATTCATGCTGTCCAGCTCATTGAGCCCCACAAAATCGGCCTGCACTTCCTTGAGGATGGAGGCGACCAGCCCGATGTTCTCGTTCATGTCGGGAATGTATTTCCAGAAAGCCCCGACATTGTACGATACGATACGGAAGGTGCCCTTTTCTTTTTCATAATACGTGGGGAGCGGTTCCGGCTCCTCCGGCACTTCGGGTTCGTCGGGTTCGTCCGGCACGGGCACCACCGGGGTGCAGGCAAATGTCGCGACACACAGCAGGGAGGCCGCCAGATGGGTTAAAAACATATTCTTTTTCATCTTACAATTCTTTTTAGCGGCGGGTTCCCCGGCGGGCGCGTCCCCGGGCGGCGGCACGGCGGCGCAGGACGAGGAAAACAGCCAGCAGCACCACGGCAGCGATGACGATAATCGTCCCGGCATTGGCCTCCGAGCCCTTGACGCGGCTCCACATGGCAATCAGTTTCTCCGTATCGTTCCCCCAGTCGTGTTCCATCGTGCTGCGGGCGATATCGGCGGCATCGGGATAGAGCACCGGATCGAGGCAGACGGAATCCGCGCCGGCACCGAAGAAATACGAAGCGTCCAGCGGCGGGAAACTGTCGTCCGTGAAATGCTCCAGCATCTCCTGTCCGCCACAGCAGGACACATAGCCGGTCTCTTCCGAGTTGCTGATGGCGACATCGGAGCGGCAGAGGAAATCAATCCAATAATTGGCGGCCTTGATATTTTTGGCGTATTTGGGGATGACCCAGCCGTCGAAGAAAATCGTAAAGCCCTCTTTCGGGCAGGTGAAGCGCAAATCGACGCCGCTCTCCTTGCCTTCCACGATGGCCCACTGTGCGTCCCCGCTCCAGTTGAGATTCACCCAGCCGCGCTCCTTGATCATCTGCTCCTTGCCGAAATCGGCCTCCCAGCCGGCGATATACTGCCGGGCATCCTTGAGGAAGGCCTCGACCTCCGCCAGGGTTTCGTCGGAAGCGTCCAGCATCAGGTCGTCCAGCGTCACGCTTCCCTCCGCCAGTTCCTGCTGCTTGAGATGGATGATAAGCTGGGAAGCCACGTCGCGCGGCGAATCCTTGATGAAAATGCGGTCCGCAAATTTGGGATTGCGCAGCACCTCCCACGTGGAGGCCTCTTCGTCCGTGACATACTTGGCGTTGTACAGGATGCCGGTGGTGCCCCACATATAACCGACAGCATAGTCGTTTGCATTCTTGCCTTTCCCGTCGATTTTGTCGAAATATCCCCGGATAAAGGGCGAAACGTTTTCAGACACATAATTCGGCGTGTCCCCGAAATGCAAATCCAGCGGCAGCAGGAGGTCGTTCTGGAGCATCCGCTCGATGATGTAGTCGGACGGGCAGACGACGTCGTAGTCCTCATGTCCCTTCTCGATCT
>JAGAFI010000129.1 GCA_017612675.1 Bacteroidales bacterium | reverse complement strand
GGGCTCTGGCGGCTATGCGTTTATCGGCGGGCAGGCTGCCTATGCGGAGCACCCCGTTCCCCGGAACTCGTTCCTGGAAGGAGACACGCCGTCCTGGACCTGGCAGGATATCCTCTCCAAACGGGCAGAAGTCTGGGGACACAAGCAGAGACTGAACGAAATCTACCGGACGTCCCTTCCTGCCGGAATCCAGTTACCGGAACACTTCCAGCAATGGCGATTCCATATCCGGATGGAAAATCCGGCACCCGTCGTGGCCGCCTTGTTTGCCGCACCCGGACGCTTGTTTGCCGCACCCGGACGCTTGTTTGCCGGGCGGCATTACGCATCCCGGGCACTCCCGGGTACCTGCCCTTGCGCGGAAGACCTGGCTGCGCATGTCATCAACCTGTTCAATGACCTGTATTACAGCGAAGAGCAGGCATACAGGACTTGTGAAATCATCCGGCGTTTCCTCGCATGATACGTTCCTTGACCACCCATACAAACCCCTTCAATACCACGGAAGAACTGATTGCGTGGGTGGAAAGGCGCAACCGGGAAGTCACGGTGCAGGTGGATGAAGTGCCTTTTGCGGCCCTGGCGCACTGGTACCAGGACGCGGACGGTTGCCTCCGGCATGAATCCGGAAAGTTTTTCTCCATTGAAGGCATGCATGTCTCCACCGACTACGGACACGTGCCGGCGTGGGACCAGCCCATCATCAACCAGCCGGAAATCGGCTATTTGGGCATTCTCGCCAAAGAAATGGACGGTGTCTTGTACTTCCTGATGCAGGCAAAGATAGAGCCGGGGAATGTAAACTGCGTGCAGATTTCCCCGACGCTCCAGGCGACAAAGAGCAATTACACCCGTGTTCACCAGGGACGAAAGCCGGCTTATCTGGATTATTTCCTGCATGTCAGGCCGGAAAATATTTTGCTGGACCAGCTGCAGTCCGAACAAGGAGCCCGTTTTTTGCGCAAGCGCAACCGCAACATCATCATCCGCGTGGATGAAGAGATTGAAGTGCTGCCGGATTTCCGCTGGTTTACCCTTGCCCAAATCCAGACGCTCATCCACCGGGACAACATGGTGAATATGGATACCCGGACGGTCCTGTCCGGCATTGATTACGGGCGCTATTGCCAGGCCAGGGAAATCCCTGCCGGCGTGTCCGACTGGGGACGTGAATTGCTCGCATCCTCCTGCTACCGGGACATCCGGTCCCAGCTTTCGTGGCTGTCCGGCCTGAAATCCCGGTATGACCTCAGTGTCAGCTATAAACCGATACGGGCGCTTGCGGGCTGGCAGCTGACGGACAGTGAAATCGTCCGGGAAGACCGGGAGTTTTTCCGTGTCCTCGGCGTCCAGGTGACCATTTCCAACCGGGAAGTCTCTGCGTGGTGCCAGCCTATCGTGCAGCCCATGCAGCAGGGGCTCTGCGCCTTCATCGTCAAACGCCGGAACGGCATCCTGCATTTCCTTGTCCAGGCGAAGATGGAGTGCGGCACCCTCGATGTCCTCGAACTGGCCCCCTCCGTGCAGTGCCTGACGGGACGTCTTGCGGAAGACGACAACAAACCGGCCTTTGTGGATTACGTGTTGGGGGCACCGGAACGCAGCATCCGCTACGATGTCCTCCAATCGGAAGAGGGCGGACGCTTCTACCACGAGCAGAACCGCAACATGATTGTGGAAGCGGGGGCGGATTTCCCGGACCAGCTGCCGGACCGCTATTGCTGGATGACCCTCGGGCAGCTGTATGAATTCTTGAAATTCAACAATTTCCTCAATATACAGGCCCGGAGCCTGCTTGCTGCCTTGTCTTATATTTAGTGACGTTAAAAAATAACCTGCATCATAAGCGACCATTTGCCCGGATAGGGTCGCGTAGCGACAGGGAGCGTTGATGCAGGTTATTTTTTACAATTTACTTAAAAGTATGCCGAAAAAATTGCGTATCGGAATCATTTGTCCCTCCGAAATTGCCTTTCGCCGCTTTTTGCCGTCCCTGCGGCAGGTAGAAGAAGCGGAATATGCCGGCGTTGCCGTCGCCGCGCCCGAAGAATGGGGCGGAGAAGGCATGGGAGAGGCGCAAATCCACGCCGCCATCGCCCGGGACCGGGAAAAGGCGGAAGCATTTCGCCGGGAAGCCGGGGGACGGATTTTCGACAGTTATTCGGCGTTGATTCACGACGGGGAGGTCGATGCCGTCTATCTCCCCCTGCCACCGGCCCTGCACTTCAAATGGGCGCAAGCCGCGCTGGAAGCAGGCAAACATGCCTTGGTGGAAAAGCCTTTCACCACTTCCCTGCCGGACACGGAAAAACTGCTGGCGCTGGCCGGGCGCAAGGGCCTTGGGGTCCACGAGAATTATATGTTCCTGTTCCACGGGCAGATTGCTACCATCGACCGCCTGATTGAGGCCGGTGAAATCGGAAAAGTCCGCCTGTACCGGATTTCCTTCGGCTTTCCCAAACGTGCTGCCGGGGATTTCCGCTACAACAAGGCGCTGGGCGGCGGTGCCCTACTGGACTGCGGGGGCTATACCATACGCTATGCCGCCCACCTGCTGGGAAAGGGCGCCCGGCTGCTGGCCGCCTCCTCCCTGTATGAGGAAGGGCAGGAGGTGGACATGTCCGGCAGCGCCACGCTGGTCAATGACGCGGGCCTTGCCGCCCAGGTCGCTTTCGGGATGGACAATGCCTACAAATGCGAACTGGAGGCCTGGGGCAGTACCGGATGCCTGCGGACTTCGCGGGTGCTGACCGCTCCGGATGGTTTTGTCCCGCAGGCCGTGATTTGCCGGGGAGCGGAGGAAAAAACGCTCCAATTGCCTGCTGATGCGGCTTTCGTCAAATCCATCCGCCATTTTTGTGCCTGTGTCCGGGACGATGCCACGCGCCGGATGCGCTATGATGAAATTCTCGCCCAAGGGCGCCTGATTGATGCTTTCCAAAAAATCGCTGCTGCATGAAAATTCCCTTCAACAAAGTATATTTCCCCGCGCGGGAAGATGAATATGTGCTGGAGGCCCTGCACTCCGGGGCCCACTGCGGCAACCACGCCTTCTGCGACAAGGTCATTGCGCTGATGAAAAGCCGCTACGGTTTCCGGAACGTTTTCCTGACGCCGTCCGGAACGGCGGCCCTTGAAATGGGGGCTGTCCTCGCCGGCATCGGTCCGGGAGACGAAGTAATCCTTCCGTCCTACACGTTCAGTTCCACCGTAAACTGCGTCGTACTCTTCGGCGCAAAGCCCGTTTTCTGTGAAGTGGATCCCCGCACCATGAACATCGATGCGGGCAGAATCGAGGCCCTGGTCACGCCCCGGACCAAAATGATTATTCCCATCGATTACGCCGGTGTGCCCTGCGAGATTGACGCCATCATGGAGATTGCGGAACGCCACGGCCTCATCGTGATGCAGGACTGCGCCCAATCCTACGGCAGCGTCCACAAGGGGAAACCTTGCGGAAGCGTCCCGCATCTCGCAACCTTCAGTTTTCATGAAACCAAGAATTTCAGCGCGGGGGAAGGCGGCGCCCTCATCGTCAATGTCCCGGAGTGGGATTTGCGTGCTTCGTTCCTGCAGGAAAAAGGCACCGACCGGCGCCTGGTGCTGAATGGCATGAAAAACAAATACAGCTGGGTGGACAAGGGCTCCAGCTACCTGATGTCCGACATCCTCGCCGCCATGCTGTTTTCCCAATTGGAAGCGGAGGACGAGATTCGGGAAAAACGGGCCAAGGTGACGGCGGCTTATCTGGACGTCTTTGGTCCTTATGTGCGGCGGGGGCTCGTCCGGGTCTTTGAACCCGCCCCTTATGTCACGCTGAACCACCACGCCTTCTGGACCGTTTTCGATACGGAAGAAAACAAGCGGCGTTTCATGGCCCTGCTCCGGGAAAAGGAGATTTATGTCTATATCGGTTACCTGCCCCTGCATTCCGCCCCCTACGGGCAGAAACTGGGGTACAGGCCGGAAGACCTTCCCCTGACGGAAGACCTGGCGGCCCGCATCGTCCGGATGCCTTTCTACACCTCCCTGGCGGATGAGGGGCTTTCTTATTGCATGGAACACGTCCAGCACGCATTGCATACGGTTTACGGATAATCCTTCCACCCGGAACCAACCCTTGATGGTCAAGCACTACCAATGAAAATACCGAGCCTAAAATCTATCATTCGATTCATCCTGTTTCCCTTCTGTTACTTACAGGCGGAAAGTCTCCGTTTCCGAGCCGGGAAACTGCCACATTCCATAAGGGAAGATATACGATGTGACAAACCGCTGGTCCTTTATGTCCGGAATGATTTCTGGCTGAAAGAAGGGAACTACAACGGTGCCGTTTCACATACCGTTGGGATTGTCAATGCCTTACAGGAGAAAGGATACCAAGTTGTCATCTGCACTCCCTACAGAATACAAGGTCTGCCGGAAGAGATACAACGCATCCAGCCCCCGGGAGGCATCTTTACCGGCATCTCCGAATTGGAAGAAATTGCTTACAACCGTCGGTTCCGCCATTTCATCCATCGTCTATGCCAAGAATTGAATCCCTGTTTCATCTACCAACGACACGGGAGAAACAGTTACGCGGCCGTTTTGGAAGCATCCCGAATGCAGATTCCGCTCATATCCGAATATAACGGCTCTGAAGTTTGGATGAGCCGGCATTGGGGACGGCCTTTACAATATGAAAGGATTACGCAAACCATAGAAAAGTTCGTTCTTTCCCGCTCCAGCCTGGTCGTAGGAAATGCGCAAGCCTTCCGGGAAGAGTTGATTCGGTTTGGAGTTGCGCCGGATCGCATCCTCATTACGCCAAATGGCGTATCTCCGAATCGATTCCTGTATCCGGAACGCGGCGCATCTGTACGGGAGCGTTTCCTTTGTACGAAAGAAGATATCCTCGTCACCTTCATCGGCAGTTTCGGACGCTGGCACGGCACTGATATCCTGTCGCTGGCGGCCCGGCACTGCATAGCAAGTGATTCCCACTTGAAATTCCTCTTCATCGGACAGGGTCCTTGTTGGGAGGAATGCCGGAAAATTTTACAAGGGACGCCGGAAAATCAAGTTTTCTTCACTGGTCCCGTCCCAAGCGAAAGCATCCCGGATTATTTATTTGCAAGCGACATATTGGTTTCTCCCCAGGTGCCCAACCCGGACGGAACACCATTTTTCGGTTCCCCCACAAAAATATTCGAATATATGTGCGCCGGAAAAGCCATCATCGCCAGCAACTTGGGACAACTCGGCCACATCCTGGCAGATGGTGAGACTGCCATCCTGACCATCCCCGGAGAAGTAAAAAGCCTGGAAGAGGCAATCTGCCGGCTCAAAGCGGACGCGGAACTGCGCGAAAAACTCGGAGCACAGGCGAAAAGGGAAGTATTGCTACATTATACTTGGGACAAGCATCTGACCCATATTTTAGATGCCCTTTAGAGACATACCGACTGCTTTCCCATGATTCTGCACCTTGTCACCGACGAGCATTTCGCCGATTATGTCCTGCAGGACTTTTCGGCGCCGGACATGCATTCGGAAATTGTACTCATTCCATGCAACGAACAGCTGGACAAGGTACTCCAGAAAGACAAGATGCCCATGGCCCGGCCGGGAACGCCGGATTTTCAGGCATTGTTGCAGCGTTTGGGCAGCTACAAAGCCATTGTTTTCCACGGTCTTTTCAATCCCTGGTGCGAACAGGTCCTGGAGGCCGTCCCCAGCCATGTAAAAATTGCATGGGTTTTTTGGAACGGAGAGATTTATTCCCGCCCCGGAATATGTGCGAAAATGCTGGCACCCGGGACACGCCTGCTGTACCGCTGCCGGAAACTGCTGAAAAACCTGCGTGGAACAGCGCCCGAAGATTATTTTGTTCCGCTACATTATTTCCGGCGTATCGGGTTGTGCCTGACGGACGTACAAGAAGAATACCAGTTCGTAAAAGACGTCATCGGGAATCCCCGGCTCCAATGGGGCTGGTATAATTATTATTCCCTGGAAGAGACCGTTGGTCCATTGCTGGAGGCTCACTGTGCGGGCGATGGCATTTTGGTCGGGAACAGCGCCTCGATAGAGTGCAACCATCTGGAATCGTTTTGGGCCCTGCGCCGGAAAGACTTACGGGAAAGGCAAGTATATGTCCCGCTTTCATATGGCATGCCATGGGTTCGGAACTATGCCTGCAAAATCGGGCAGCTGTTGATGAAAAGCCATTTTTATCCTTTGCTGGATTATCTTCCCCGCACCGAATACAACAGAATCCTCTGCAGCTGTCCGACCGTCATCATGGCACACTGGCGCCCCAATGCCATGGGGAACTGCATTGCGGCCTTGTGGCTGGGCGCCCGGCTGTACATGAGCGAACACAGCGATGACTACCGGTATTTCAAACGCATCGGCATCACCTTGTTTTCCGTCGAGCGGGATTTGAAAAAGGGAGATTTCTCTCCCCTGCCGGAAGCGGACTGGCGGCATAACCAGCAAATTCTGCGGGAGATTTATGCCCGTGACGCCAAAAAACAGAAGCTGCGGGAACTTGTCACGGTTTTAGACCGATGAATGACGCTTGCAAGGACCATTTATACGAAGCGCAGCCAAGACTGACCTGACACTTTCCGATATATGCCCGGTTTCATTCTTTCCATTCATAACGGCCCTTCTTTCAAACTGAACGAAGAAAAGCGCGGCCACCTGCTGGTGGAGCGCAAGGAAGGCCCGGATTTCACCCTCGAGCGGCGTACGCTCCCCCGCTTTCTCGGAGACAAAGTGTTCGACGAAACGCCCGAACTGCTCATCCTGACGGAAGGGGTTATCCTGAACAAAAGCGAACTGACGGCCCGTTATGCGCCATCCGGCGATTTTGCTGCCTGCATCCGGGAAATGTACCGGCAGGAGGGAGAGACGTTTTTCAACGCTTTCCGGGGAAGTTTTTCCGGTGTCCTGTATGATAAGAAAGCCGACAAATGGCTGGTTTATACCGACCATATCGGCGACAAGCAGGTGTTTTGGGCGCAAACCCGGGACGGCTGGCTGCTCGGTTCCGAAATCGGTTTTCTCGCCGGGACGCTGCAGGCCAACGGCTTGCCGCTCACCCTGGACGAGACCGGGGCCTACCAGGTGCTTACCCATGGCTTTACCTTTGAAAGCCGGACCCTGCTGCGGGAAATCCACAAATTGATACCCGGTCGCTATTGGAAACTGGAAAAGGGGCAGTGGGAGCATTTGCGCTACCACCGTTTCCACAATACGCCCAAGGAAGACATGACGGTCGAAGAAGCGGTGGAAGGCATAGACCGTTTGTTCCGCCAGGCCATCCGGCGGGAATTTGACAAGGACAGGGAATACGGCTACCGCCACCTCTGCTGCCTCAGCGGCGGCCTGGACAGCCGGATGACCTGCTGGGTCGCCCACGAAATGGGTTACACGGAGCAACTGAATATTACTTTCGGCCAGTCCAATTGCCCGGATTTCAGCATTGCTCAAAGCATCGCGACCGATTTGGAACACGATTTCCTGTTCAAGCCCCTGGACCATGGCCATTGCGTCGATTTGCTTGACGAGGTCACGGACATCACGTGGGGCAGTGCCAATTTCTTCAGCCTCTGCCACGGGAAAAGCATGGAGGACCTCATCAATTATGCGCCATTCGGCCTCATCCATACCGGACAGATCGGGGATTCCGTCATCGGCACCTTTTTCAGACAAAACGGTGTCCGGAAAGACTACCATGTCGGCATGGCGGCGTATTCCCAGGAACTCATCGAGCGGCTGGCCGCTTACCGCTTCGAGGAAGACTATGACAACGAAGAAATCTTCTGCCTATATACAAGGGCCTTCACCGGAGCCAACCAGGGACTGCTGACCTTTCAGGAGAACAGCGAGAGTTACTCCCCGTTTACCGATGTGGATGTGCTTGAATTCTGTTATACCATCCCGGTGCATCTGCGGTACGGACACAAGGTTTATTTCGACTGGATTTTGCGGAAATACCCGGGAGCGGCCCGCTATAAATGGGAAAAAACGCATGATTATATACGCGCTTTTGAGAACAAGACGCCGCGTTCCATGCAAATAGGCGCATACCGCTTGCCGGCTGTGACGGAAAAGCAGTTTTGGATCTGGCTGAACGGTGCCATCCTGCGGCGCCTGGGCCTGCGCAAAAAAGGCGAAAAAACCCGAACCGTCACCATCGCCACGGCGGACAACATGAACCCCGTGGATTACTGGTACGCGGAGGACGGCTACATGGCCCGCTTCATCACCGGTTATTGGCAGCAATACAAGTCGCTGCTGCCGCAGGGGCAACTTGGAAAGGACATGCAGCATTTGTTCGAAGACTGTGTCGTATATGATAAATTCCATGCACTGACCGTGCTTGCCACCCTTCGGAAAATCGAAAAACCATGATTCGTTTCATTGTCAACGCCGATGATTTGGGACTTACGGAAGCCCGGACAGAAGCCGTCATGCAATTCCTGAAAGTTGGCTGCATTTCTTCTGCCAGCATCATGGCCAATTCCTCTCACCTTTCAACCATCTCATCTTTGATTCAAGAGTATCCGAATGCTTCATTTGGCATCCATCTGAATATCACAGAAGGGAGGGCTCTAACGGAAAAATTGCAGCGATATGACTTGACGGACAGTTCCGGAGATTTCCGCACAAAACACAATGTGGTTTTTGATTTCCGTCAAAGCCCGCAAGCTTTGCTGGATGCCGTCGAAGAAGAATGGGATGCCCAAATAGACAGATTGAAATCGTACGGAATTTCCCCTTCCCACGTGGATGGGCATCACCATTGCCACACATTCCCGGGCTTGGAAAACGTGTTGTTGCGCGTGATGCGGACACATGGTCTTACCAAAGTACGCAACACATACAACTGGCCCAATCCCACATTCCGGCATTTTATAAAACGGCACCTGGTACACGCGCGAGAAAACGCATTCTCGCTTTTTTGCCGCCAGAACGGCTTGCAAACCACCCGATATTTCGGCGGTTTCGATGAAATCGAAACGCGGCTTCGCGGCGCCCATACTTGCTGGCTCGGAAATGCCGTCATCGAATGCATGTGCCATCCCGGGCATCCGGATTATGCCGCCGAAACAGAACATGTGCGCAGCAGCCGCCTGCCCCTTATCAGTTGGAACGACCTGTGAAACTCTCCATCATCACCATCAATTACAACAATGCCGCCGGGCTGGAAAAGACCCTGCGCAGTGTGGCTGTGCAAACCCGACAGGATTTTGAATACGTCGTCGTG
>JAGAFI010000015.1 GCA_017612675.1 Bacteroidales bacterium | reverse complement strand
GTGATGACCTCGGTGTTCGTGGACGCGCTGAGCTTCACCGCGGACTACTGGGTGCTCGAGACGGAGCCGATCCTGGCGGCGGTCTGGGGCGGCGTCCTGCTATGGGGTGCCGCGTCCGGCGGCGGAATGGATCAACGCGTCTGGCGGGGTGCGGGGGAATACCGGGTTCGGGCTCCAGTACGAACTGCGCGGCGGTTACAAGGAGGTGCGCGAACCCCTCTTTGGCTTCCGTCCGCTGGATGCCGGCCATGTCGTGGAACAACTGTACATGGTGGATGACCATGCCTGGTATGCCCGCCTGCTGCTGGCGTGGAAGAGCGAGCGCCTGGATGTGGATGCCCGCGGGGAACTGCGTACCAGCCGCCTGGATTTCAGTGCGCCTGCTGCGGAGGGATTGGTTGGACCGGCTTTGTTCCGGGGCGGCTGCCGGGCGACGTACAATTGGCGGCGCCGGGTTTTTGCCGGCATCAGCCTTGCCGGTGCGACGGGGCGGGAAATCCGGCTGCAGGGTCAGGCCGGCAGGCTGCCCGGCTATGTGGATTTGGGCCTTCATGCGGAATACCGCATCGACAGCCGTTGGGGCGTCTGGCTCAAGGGAAGCAATCTCCTGCACCAGCAGGTTTATGTCTCTCCCGTGTATCGCGAGATATATCCTTCCCTGACGCTCGGCGGGACTTTCCAGTTGTAAAAATCATTTTTATTCCCTAAATTTGTAAGATTTGGAAAGGGTGCGTGTGGCCTCTTCGCAAAGAATTGAATAACAACGGGTTGCCCTGTGCTCCCCGGAACTTGACAGATAGTTATGGTCGATCAGGAAGAAATGAAACTGGCGGAAGAGCAGTATTCTGCCAACAGTATCCAGGTGCTGGAAGGCCTGGAAGCGGTGCGCAAGCGCCCGTCGATGTATATCGGGGACATTTCCGAGCGGGGTCTCCACCATCTGGTCTATGAGGTGGTGGACAACAGTATCGACGAGGCGATGGCCGGATACTGCGATACGATAGACGTCCGCATCCTGCCGGACAATTACATCCGGGTGCAGGACAACGGGCGCGGTATCCCGACGGGCATGCACGAAAAAGAGCACCGTTCCGCCCTGGAGGTGGTCCTGACGGTCCTGCATGCCGGCGGCAAGTTCAGCAAGTCGAACTACAAGGTTTCCGGCGGTCTGCACGGTGTCGGCGTTTCCTGCGTGAACGCCCTGTCCGACAGCCTGGTCGCTGAAGTACACCGGGAAGGGAAGGTGTTCGTGCAGCGCTATTCGAAGGGCAAGCCGCTCGGACCCGTCGAGATTGTCGGGGATGCGGAAGATACCGGTACGATCATCACCTTCCATCCGGACGCGGAGATTTTTACCCAGACCATCGTCTATCAATATGAAAAACTGGCCGCCCGCCTGCGGGAGTTGGCTTTCCTGAACAAAGGCATCCGCATCACCCTGACCGACGAGCGTGCGACCGTGGACGAATTCGTGCAGGGAGAAGACGGAGAATCCAAGGCGACGGGGCGCAAGGTGTTCCGTTCCGACGTGTTCTATTCCGCCAAGGGACTGAGCGAATTCATCGAATACCTGGACGCGGGTGCCCAGCATCTCATTCCGGAGCCGGTCTGCATCAATTCGGAGAAAATCATCCCCATCGACATCGCCTTGCAGTACAACAATGGCTATTCCGAAAAGATTTATTCTTACGTCAACAATATCAATACCATCGAAGGCGGCACGCATTTGCAGGGCTTCAAGATGGGGCTTTCCCGTACCTTGAAGGCGTATGCGGAAAAGAACAAGCTGCTGGACAAATACAAGGGCGATCTGGCTCCCGAAGATTTCCGGGAAGGACTGACCGCCGTGATTGCCGTCAAAGTAGCCGAACCCCAGTTCGAAGGGCAGACGAAGACCAAACTCGGCAATTCGGAAGTGACTTCCGCCGTATCACAGGCTACTTCCGCCGCGGTGGAACAGTATCTGGAGGAACACCCGAAGGCGGCGAAGCTCATCGTCGAAAAAATCGTCCTCGCGGCGACGGCGCGTACAGCCGCCCGCAAGGCCCGGGAAATGGTGCAGCGCAAGAGCCCGCTCAGCGGCGGCGGCATGCCGGGCAAACTGGCCGACTGTTCCGAAAAGGATCCGGGCATCTGCGAACTCTTCCTCGTCGAGGGTGATTCCGCAGGCGGTACGGCCAAGCAGGGGCGGAACCGCCGCACGCAGGCCATCCTGCCGCTCCGGGGCAAGATTCTCAATGTCGAGAAGGCTTCCGGCGACCGGGCGTTTGATTCCGAGGAAATCCGCAACATCTACACCGCCCTCGGCGTGACCGTGGCGCAGGAAGACGAGACCGGGGAGAAACACATG
Organism: Bacteroidales bacterium; assembly: GCA_017612675.1. Taxonomy (GTDB): domain Bacteria; phylum Bacteroidota; class Bacteroidia; order Bacteroidales; family UBA932; genus Cryptobacteroides. The sequence goes on along the minus strand of JAGAFI010000015.1, from coordinate 267 downwards.
GACCTGAGCCGGCTCCGTTACCACAAGGTCATCATCATGACCGATGCCGACGTGGACGGTTCCCACATCGCCTGCCTGATTCTGACGTTCTTCTTCCGCTATATGCTGGACCTCATCAAGAACGGGTATGTCTATCTGGCCACGCCGCCCCTGTACCTGGTGAAGAAGGGCAAGGAGGAAATCTATTGCTGGACGGAAGAGCAGCGTGAAGAGGCCGCGTTCCGCCTTGGAAAGGGTTCTGAAAAAGGTTATACCGTGCAGCGTTAC
>JAGAFI010000128.1 GCA_017612675.1 Bacteroidales bacterium | reverse complement strand
GGTCTTGTCCTGGACCATCAGGTCGATGAATCCTTCGAAAATCCCTTCGTCCGCTCCCAAGGTGAGTTTCCGGATGTTGATGTCCATTTCCAGGGAGATGACGCGGGTGATTTCATTCAGCAGACCTTTCCGGTCGATGCCTTTCAGGGATATGCGGACGGGGAAGTCCGTCGCTTTCGCCGGCCATTGCGGGATGATGATGCGTTCTCCGTGCGTGGCCGCCAGCCCTTCCGCGATGCGGCAGGATTTCTTGTGAATGACGATTCTGCCGTCCGATTTGCGGAAACCGATGACCGGGTCGCCTGGAATCGGGTTGCAGCAGGCGGCAATCTCGTACGTCTGCCCGTCCGTCATCTCAATGACGGTGGAACGCATGTTGTCGATGGCCTGAACCCGCTGGAGCGCGAGGATGTTCTCTGCAATCGGCAGCTGGTCCGGTTCCCGGTCCCGGATATATTCGTACACCAGGCGCCTGGCATGGCGGGTTTGCAGGAAATTCAGCCATGCCACTTTGGGCCGGGCGTTCTGCGCCGTGATGATTTCCACCTGGTCGCCGGCTTTCAGCACTTGCGAGAGGGGAGCGAGGCGCATGTTCACCTTGGCTGCAATGGCCTTTTCGCCGATGCCGGTGTGAATCCGGAAGGCGAAATCAAGGGCCGTCGCCCCTTTCGGGATGTTGCGCTGCTCGCCTTTCGGGGTGAACACGACGATTTCGTTCCCCATCAGGTCGCTATGGACGATGTCCAGCAATTCGAGGGCGTTGAGGTCCTTGCTGGTCAGGATTTCCTGTACCTGCCGGAGCCAGCGGTCCGTCTCCACGTCGTTTTCCGACACATAGCCTTCCCGTTTGTAGGCCCAGTGCGCCGCAATGCCTTTCTCGGCGATGTCGTCCATCCGCCGGGAGCGAATCTGGACTTCTACCCAGATGCCCGTTTTGCTCCGCAGGGTGCAGTGCAGGGCTTCGTAACCGTTGCTCTTCGGCTGGCTGAGCCAGTCGCGTTTGCGCCCCGGATTCTCGCGGTACAGCCTCGTGATGGCCGAATAGATGGAAAAGGCGATTTCCCGCTCGGCCTCCGGATTCCGGGCTTGCCGCTTGTCCGGGTCGAAAATAATCCGGACGGCATACAGGTCGTAAATCTGGTCGAAGGGAACGTTTTTGAAACGCATCTTGCGCCAGATGGAATACGGGGTTTTGATGCGCTTCTTGATTTCATAATGGCATCCCATCCGGTCAAGGGCGCTGCGGATGGGGGCGATGAACGCATCGATTTCGTTTTCCCGGCTTGCCACGTTCTCGCTGATGCGGCTGCAGATGCCGGCATAGTCTTCCGGCTCCTTGAAGCGCAGCCAGATATTCTCCATTTCGGATTTGATGCCGTAGAGCCCGAGACGGTTGGCGAGCGGGATGAAGATGAACATCGTCTCGGAGAGGATTTTGTCCCGTTTGTGCTCCGGCATGTATTCGATGGTGCGGCAGTTGTGCAGCCTGTCCGCCAGTTTGATAAGCACCACGCGCATGTCGTCGCCCATTGTCAGCAGGATGCGCTTGAAGTTTTCCGCCTGCAGGCTTTCGGTATGGACGGAGAGTTCCTCGTTGTCCAGCACGGACTTGATTTTCGTCATCCCGTCCACCAGCTGGGCGATTTTGTCCCCGAACAGTTTGCGTATGTCGTCCACCGTATAGGCCGTGTCTTCCACGATGTCGTGCAGCAGGGCGGCGGCAATGGACTTGTAGCCGAGCCCGATGTCCGACACCACGATTTGCGCCACGGCGATGGGGTGCAGCATATAGGGCTCCCCGGAACGCCGCCGGACGTTCTTGTGGGCTTCGTTGGCAAAGAGAAAGGCCTTGTGGATGACTTCCAGTTCCTTGTCGCTCCGGCAACGCTGGCGGGCCGCTTCCCGGAGCGCTTCGTAGGCGCGCTGGATCAGGTCCCGGTCTTTCTGGGTGAACTCGCTGAAACTCATGATGGCTGGATGCTTTCGGGAAGATAGGTGTCCACGTGGTGGAAGCTGTATGTCAGCGCCGCCCCGTAGATGATGATTTGCCAACTGAAATTCAGCCATATCAGGAACAGCGGAAAGGCGGCGATGACACCGTACACCGCGTTGAGCCGTGTCACGAACACCTGCGTTTCCAGATACAGGTATTGGAAAATGCAGAATACGAGGGACGTGAGGATGGCGGATTCCAGGGCGAACTTATAGCGTACTTTTGCCGCCGGAATGAACGTGTACATCAGGGACAGCGACAGGGTCACCAGCCCGTAGATGACCACGCGGCTGAGCACTTGCGCGATGACCCGGAACTGCTCCGTGTCCCAGCCGACCAGTTTGGTCAGGTTGGCCTGGTAGGCGATGCCCGAGCCGAAGAGCAGGGCGATGAACGGCGCCATCACGAGTACCAGCAGGTAGAAACCGAAACGTTTGTAGATTTTGCGGGGGATTTTCTGGATGCCCCACACGTTGTTGAACACCCGTTCCACCTGAAACATCATCCACAGGATGGCCCAGAGGAAAAAGAGGGCGGAGAGAATGCCCACGCCGCCGCTTTTGGCCACGTCGATGATGTTGTTCGCCTTGTCCATCACGGTGTCCACATAGCCGGCGTTTTCCGGGAAAAGGTTATATAGAATAAAAGAAAGGCGGTTCGAGAGCCCCAGGCCGCCGGTGACGGCGAAGAGCAGGGCGCAGAACGGAATGACGGCCATCGCCACGAAATAACTCAGGGCCACGCACTGGAAGCCCAGTTGGTTGCGGGCGAAGGTGCCGACGGTCAGGCGGGCGAGTTTGACGGCCTTGACCGTACGCGCATAGTGTTTGGATGCGCGGGCTGTATTGACCGTCCAGATTCGGTTGGTAAACAGTGTTTTGAGTAAGAATGTCCCTTTCATGCCTAAAACAGTGTACCTTGCGTCTCTTCCGCCGCTTCCGTTTTCTCTGGCGCATCCGAATCGTCGGGAAGCAGGGCGCGGAACGCTTCTTCCGACAGGACGGGGATGCCGAGTTCTTCGCATTTGCGCAGTTTTTCCGGGCCCGGCTTTTCGCCCGCGAGCAGGAAAGAGGTCTTGCCGCTTACCGAAGAGGCGCATTTCCCGCCGTGCGCGGCAATCAGTTCCTTGACGGCATCGCGGCTCACGCTGAAATTGCCGGAGACCACGACGGTCTGTCCCTGCAGGGCGGCGGACAACGGCCCCGGGGCATCTTCTGCCATGGAAAACTGCAGGCCATGCGTACGCAGGCGCCAGATTTCCTGCCGATGCCGCTCGTCGTGCAGGTAGTCGTGGATATTCCCGGCCAGGATGGCGCCGATGTCTTCCACTTCCGCCAGTTGCTCCTTCCGGGCGGCGGCGAGGGCGTCGATGTCGCCGAAGCGGCGGGCGAGCGTGCGGGCGGTCGCTTCGCCGATGCCCCGGATGCCGATGGCGAACAATACCCGTTCAAACGGGACTTTCAGCGAGGCTTTCAGGCTGTCGAGGAAACGTTGCGCGGATTTTTCCTGCCAGCCTTCCAGCGCCAGCAGCTGGTATTTCCTGATATCATACAAATCTGCCGGGCACCGGGCGAGGCCGCTGTCGTAGAACTGGTTGGCGGTGGCTTCTCCGGCGAGGATGTTCATGGCCTTGCGGCTCATGAAATGAATCAATCGCCCCTTGATTTGCATCGGGCAGCCGTCCTGGTTCGGGCAGAACCACTTGGCGTCCTGTCTGACGAGGGGCGTTCCGCAGTCCGGACAGCGGGACGGGAAAAGCGGCGGCTGTGCGTCTGCCGGCCTCCGGCCTAATTCCACCGACGTGATTTTCGGGATGATTTCCCCGCCTTTCTCCACATAGACATGGTCTCCGATGCGGATGTCCAGCAAGGCCATCTGGTCGGCATTGTTCAGCGTGGCGCGCTTGACGACGGTGCCGCTGAGCTGCACGGGGGACAGGTTGGCGACGGGGGTGACCGCGCCGGTGCGTCCTACCTGGTAGTCAATGCCGAGCACTTCGGTGCAGGCGCGTTCCGCCTGGAATTTATACGCCACGGCCCAGCGCGGGGATTTGGCCGTATAGCCCAATGCCGTCTGCGCTGCCAGTTCGTTGATTTTGATGACGATGCCGTCTGTTGCAAACGGAAGGGTGCGCCGTTCCGTGTCCCAATGGTCGATAAAAGCCTTGATTTCGCCGATGTTGCGGCAGAGACGCCGTTCCCCGGATACGGGCAGCCCCCAGGATGCCGCTTTCGTCAGCGCTTCGTCGTGGGTGGCGAAAGGGATGCTTTGTGCCGGAATATGGTACAGGGTGGCTTCCAGGCCTCTTTTTGCCACTTCCTTGGGGTCGGAAAGTTTCAGGGAACCGGAGGCGGCGTTGCGCGGGTTGGCGAAAGGCGGCTCTTCGTTGTCTTCCCGCAAGGCGTTCAGGGCGTCGAAGGCCCGGTAGGGCATCAGGATTTCGCCCCGGATTTCGAAGGATTCCGGAAAATCCCCGTGCAGACGTGTCGGAATGTTGGCGATTTCCAGCACGTTGGCGGTCACGTCGTCACCCTGGATGCCGTCTCCCCGTGTCAGGGCGTGCAGCAGTTTCCCGTTCCGGTAAATCAGGGAAATGGCCGTCCCGTCGAATTTCAGTTCGCAGCAATAACTGAACGGCTGTCCTTCCAGTTGTTTTTCCGCACGTGCGGCAAACTCTTCGATTTCCCCGATGTTGTACGTGTTGCCGAGGGAAAGCATCGGATAACGGTGCTTGCGCTTGATGAAGCCTTCCCGCACCTGTCCTTCGGCGTTTTCGCCCATGGGGGCATCCAGGTCGGAACCGACCCGCCGGGTGGGGGAGTCCGGGCTTTGGAACTCCGGGAAGGCAGCTTCCAGGTCCTCCAGTTCACGCATCAGGGCATCGTACGCGAAATCTGGAATGACGGGGTTGTTGTCCACATAGTACCGGCGGCTGTGTTCCTGCAATTCGGCACGCAGCTGTTCAATCCTTCTTTTGGCCTCGGATTTTTCCATATAAATAACAAATATATATAAAAAGGGAGATAAAACAAGGTTTTGAAAAGCGTCCGAAAAGCATTATTTTTGTAGATGCCATGATGAACCACATGCGGAAAGTGCATGACATATTCCCGGTGAATACCGCTCCAGAATCCGTTGGCTCAGATGTAATTTGTTTTTCCGCAATGAGTTGTATGGATACGACGGGCAATACGAAACGCCCGGCAAAACCCCAAAAATGACGTTATGAGCAAGACACGCAAGATATTCGGAATTGTTTGTTCCGCCCTTTTCCTCTTCCCCCTCGCATCCTGCGACAAGGAAACGCCGGAGCAGGAGGGTGCGCTGGAAATCGTGGACGGGACCCTGATGAGTTTCTCCGCCGGCATCGACGCGGCCTTCACCAAGGCTTACGCGGACGGCACCACCGGCGTCGTCTCCTGGGAGAACGGAGACCGCATCATGGTCAGCAGCGGCGGGACC
>JAGAFI010000127.1 GCA_017612675.1 Bacteroidales bacterium | reverse complement strand
GGTTACGGCCAGTTTTCCCTTGCCCCCAACAAAGCGCGGGGTACCCGTTTTGTCGTGGATGAAGTCTCGCTCATCGGCAACGAAAGCGCCCAGCAGGCCTCTTCCACCCTTTTCGGGACAGGAAACCTGCTGGACGACCTCATCCGTTTTGTGCGGAGCGGCGAGGACTGCCGGCTGATTCTTGCCGGGGATGCCGCCCAGCTTCCGCCCGTCGGCCTGGAGGCTTCGCCCGCCCTTTCCCCGGCGGTGATGGACGGTTTCGGCGGCGTCCGCTACGCCCATTTGCAGACGGTGGTGCGGCAGGCGCACGAATCCGGCATCCTGATGAATGCCACCGCGTTGCGGGAATCGATAGCGCGGGCGCAGTCTCCGGTGGCGCCTGTCCGTCTGCAGACCGCTTCTTATCCGGACATTGCCCGCATCGGCGGGGGAGCGCTCATCGAGGCCATCAGCGATGCCTACAACCGCTACGGAGAGGACGAGACGGTGGTGCTGTGCCGTTCCAACAAGCGGGCCATCCGCTACAACCTCGGCATCCGGGCGACCGTTTTATACAAGGAAGAACGGCTGGTGCGCGGGGACAGGCTGATGATTGTCAAGAACTGCTACCAGTTCGTCGAAGACGTGCCGGGACTGGATTACATCGCCAACGGGGACATTGCCAAGCTGGAACGCATTTCCGGCTACGAGGAGCGTTATGGCCTGCATTTCGCGCAGGCGCTGCTGGATTTCCCGGACTACGGCGACTGCAGCGTCCATGCGAAAGTATGCCTGGATACCCTCGAATCGCCCTCCGCCTCGCTGGATTACGAACAGCAGCAGGCGCTTTACCAGGGCGTGAGCGCTGACTACGCCCATTTGCACAGCAAAAAGAAAATTTGGGAGGCCGTGCGGGAAGACCCGTATTTCAATGCCCTCCAGCTTAAATACGCCGAGGCGATTACCTGCCACAAGTCGCAGGGCGGCCAGTGGCGCTGCGTTTTCATCGACTGTCCTTTCTGGCAGGAAGAACAGGTGCTCGATGATTTGAAATGGCTCTATACCGCCCTGACCCGCGCGACGGAGCAGGTCTTTCTCGTAAATTTTGATGACAGGTTCTTCTTATGAAAGCATGGTTGGCAGCCACCCTCCTGCAACTGGTGGCAAACGGGGTCTTCTCGCCCGATTCCACCCGGCAGGCCTTTACCCGGGACGGGGATTTGTGGATGCGCGACATGGCCGATTCGACCGAACTGCGCCTGACTTCCGACGGGGGCGGCGGTATCCTGAACGGTTATGCTTCGTGGGTATATTATGAGGAAATCTTCGGCCGCGCCTCCCAATACCGCGCTTTCTGGTGGAGCCCCGATTCCCGCCGCCTGGCGTTTTACCGCTTCGACGAATCCCGGGTGCCGGTCTTTCCCATCTTTTCGCCCGCAGGACAGGGGGGCCGCCTGACCCTGACCCGCTATCCGAAAGCCGGGCAGGAAAATCCCTCCGTCCGCATCGGGTTCATCGATACGGAACATCCCGATGCGCCCGTGGTATGGGCGGATTTCCCGGAAACGGGCGAACAGTATTTCGGTACGCCTTTCTGGAGTGCCGATGCCACCCGCCTCTTTGTGCCCCGGGAACCGCGCCGGCAACAGTCGCTCGACCTCTATGCGGTCCGCGCGGAAGACGGCAGCAAGGAACTGGTGTATCAGGAGCGTTCCCGCACATGGGTGGATTGGATTGAAGGAATGTTGTTTACGGAAAAAGGCCTGTATATGGCCCGGGATTTCGAGACCGGCTGGCAGCAGGTTTATTTCCTGGGCTATGACGGCTCGCTGAAGCGGCTGACGGAAGGGGAGAATTGGGACATCCATCTGCTGCGGACGGATGAAAAGCGCGGGGCGCTGTGGTTTACGGCGAAACGGGATTCCCGCCTGCATCCGGCCTTGTACCGGCTGGAGAGAAACGGGCGCGTGACCTGCCTGACCAATCCGGCATACTGGGTGCGCAACGTGCGTTTCTCGGCGGACGGCAGACGCTTTTCGGCGGAGCTTTCCCATGCACGTGTACCGTGGCAGTCCGTTTCCGGGCTTTCGTGGGGTACCCGCCCGATCTCACCCGACCCCCGGACCGGGGACCTGCCGGACGGCCCGCATCCGGAACCGGTGCGTATCACGCATGAGGGGTATGACCTGTACGGGCTGATGTCCCTGCCCGCCGGCTTCGAGCCCACGCGCCGCTATCCGGTGGTGATGCAACTCTACGGCGGTCCGGGGACGCCTTATGTGCGGGACCGCTGGCAGGACCGGGATGCTTCCGACCGCTGGTGCTGGGAGAACGGCATCATCTACATCGTCGTCGATCCGCGCAGCAGCGGGGAAAACGGGCGGCGGGGCCTGGACGAGGCGTACCGCCGGATGACCGTCGCCGAGCGGGAAGATTACCTGGCCTGGGCGCGGTATCTGGGCTCCCTGCCTTATGTGGATGCCTCCCGTATCGGCGTGGAGGGCTTTTCTTTCGGCGGGACGACGACGGCCTTGCTTGTGCTCCGGTATCCGGATGTCTTCCGCTGCGGCATCGCCGGGGGCGGGGTCTATGACTGGACGCTGTATGACAGCCATTATACGGAACGCTTCATGGATACCCCGGCGGAAAATCCGGACGGCTACAGGCAGGCCGGCGTCCTGCACCAGCTGTCGGACATTGTGCCGGCAGCGGTGAACGGACGCCTGAAACTGACACACGGTACGGGCGACGACAATGTGCATTTCCAGAACACCCTGCAACTGGCGGACAGCCTGCAGCGGCGGGGCGTGCAGTTTGAACTGATGGTCTATCCGGATGCGATGCATGGCTACCGGGGGGCGCAGAAGGCCCATTCCGATGCCGCCGACCACCTTTTCTGGGCCCGGCACCTGCTGGCGGAATGAAAGCCGGCTTTTCCGATATCCTCCGGGACCTGGACCGGGAGCGGGAACGGAAAATCGCTGCCAAACTCCCCGCATGGGCGGGCGTGTCCGGTTTGCAGATTCCTTCCGCCCTGGCGTTGGAGCAGTGCAGCAGCAGCGCGACCGCCCGCTACAAGGCGTCACTGGTGTCCGGGACGCTGGCCGACTTGACGGGCGGGCTGGGCGTGGACAGCGCCGCGTTTGCCGCCCGCTGTACGCACGTATATTATTATGAACGGGATGCGGCGCTTGCGGAGGCCGCCCGCCACAATTTCGCCGCCCTCGGGCTGGACAATGTCGATGTCCGCTGCGAGGAGACCCGGGCGGAAAGCATCCGGGCCCTGCCTGCCTGTGACTGGCTGTACCTGGACCCGGCCCGGCGGGATGCCGGTGGCCGGAAGGTTTTCCGCCTGTCCCAATGTAGTCCGGACGTGACGGCCCTGCTGCCTGTCCTGTGCGAAAAAGCCCCCCGCATCCTGCTCAAACTCTCTCCGATGGCCGATGTGACGCAGCTTGCCCGGGAACTCGGCACCTCCCTGCGGGAAGTGCATCTCGTGGAGTGGGCGGGGGAGTGCAAAGAGGTGCTCTGCCTGCTGGATATGCGCTGGAAGGGGGCTTACACCGTCGTGGTGACGGATTTGCAGGACAGCTTCCGCTTCCTGCCCGCAGAAGAGACGGCGGCGGAAGTCCGCTATGCCGCTTTCGGGGAAATCCGGGAAGCGCCTTATCTGTTCGAGCCAGGCCCGGCGCTGATGAAATCCGGGGCATACCGGCTGCTCTGCGGGCGTTTCGGCCTGCGGAAACTGGACCCGATGACGCAACTTTATCTGGCGGACGCTCCCGTGCCGCTCGGGCGTTGCCGCCGCATCGAGGCAGTCTTTCCCCTCAAGCCGTTTTCCGCCGTGGCGGCCCGCTATCCCGCCGCGGACATCAGCGTGCGGAACCTGCCCATTTCCGCCGAGCAGCTCCGCGCACGTCTCGGCGTGGTCCCCGGCGGCGACATCCACCTCTACGGCTGCACGGCTGCCGGCAGCAAATGCCTGATCGCCACGCGGCAGGGATAGCCGATATTTTTCGTGTATGTGCAGCTGAGCAATCCGTGCCCCGCAGGTTCGAAGAAAGGTAAAAAGTCGCCGGCCTAATCGCCCAGTTCCTCTTCGGTGCGGAGGTTGGCGCGGATGAAATTCTGGCGCTCGACGGTATTGTCTCCCATGTAGAACTCCATGATTTCCGCGATGCTCTCTTCCTCGGCGAGGGAGGCGAGATCCAGCCGCATGTCCTCCCCGATGAAGTCGGCGAATTCACCGGCATTGATTTCACCCAGGCCTTTGAACCGGGTGATTTCACAACTGTTTTTCAGGGCGGCGATGGCCTGCTGCTTTTCTTCCTCGGAATAGCAGTAGCGGTTTTCCTTCTTGTTCCGGACCCGGAAAAGCGGCGTCTGCAGGATGTGGACATGTCCCCGGCGAATCAGTTCGGGGTAGTATTTCATGAAGAACGTCAGAATCAGCATCCGGATGTGCATGCCGTCGTCATCGGCATCCGTGGCCACGATGATGTTGTTGTAACGCAGGCCGTCGATGTCTTCCTCGATGCCGAGTGCATTGATGAGCAGGTTCATCTCTTCGTTTTCCGCCACTTTCCGGCGCCCCGCCTGGTAGCAGTTCAGCGGCTTCCCGCGCAGGGAAAAGACGGCCTGGTATTCGGCGTTGCGGGCTTTGGTGATGGTACCGCTTGCCGAATCGCCCTCCGTGATGAAGATGGAAGACTTCTCGATGGCTTCCTGGTTCTTTTCGGTGGCCTTGTCATTGAAATGATACTGGCAGTCCCGGAGTTTCTTGTTATAGACACTCGTGCGACTGGCACGTTCCCGCGTCTTCTTCTGGATGCCGCTGATGGCTTCCCGCTCCTCTTGTGAGGCCTTGATTTTCTCTTCGATGCTGCTGACGAGTTCCGGGTGCATCCGGAGATAATTGTCGAGGTTCCGGGCGACGAAATCATTGACGAAACTGCGGACGCTCTGCCC
>JAGAFI010000126.1 GCA_017612675.1 Bacteroidales bacterium | reverse complement strand
CAGCCGGAGGCAGCGCCGGAAGCGATGGCCGCAGAGGTGCCGCAGACAGATGTCGCGGAAGCCATCGTAATCACGAGGGGCTTGTTATCCATTTTGAGGACACGGGTACCGAAATACCACATGAACAGGATGACGACGGGGGTCACCACCCATGCGATGCCCAGGCCGTACAAGCCGAATTTCGCGATATTGGAGAACAAGACGGAAAAGCCCATGATGACCAGGCCCGTCTTGATGTAAAACTCTGTTTTGACAGCTGCTTTCAGCCATTTCGGAACGCCGACGGTATTCGAGATGAGCATGCCGACAATCAGCGCCCAGAACGCCCACTCCAGATAGCGGTTGAGGGTATATTCCGCGCTGATGAGCCGCACGAGCACCGCGAGCAGGAACACGACGAGAAATGCCGGCACGAAGCGGGAGGCCGACGTTCCGGTCAGGGCTGCCCCGATGGTAAACAGCAGCCCCAGCACGCCCACGGTCAGCAGCATCTTCAGCCAGAATGCCCCGGAGGCCAGCTGCACCCCGAGGGGAACGGCTTTGGCCGCCGCCGCACCGGTCAGGGTCTCCCCCCACGTCCACGTCTTGAATTTGAGGGCCGCGAAATCAAACGCGCCCGTCAGCACCGCCACCGCCGCCACGGCAATGACGATGAAGCCAATCCACACGGCCAGCCAGTCTTCGGTACGCAGCAGTTTTGCAACATTGTTTTTCATCTTTTTCCTTTTTGCCTGTCTTCTTTTGACCTGTATGCTCCCGTCGTACCGGACGGCCTCGGAGCACGGTCGGAAACGGGCACAGATTTTCAAAGATACAAAAAAATCGGTATGTTTGCATATTCAACCGATATCCTTGCATCCGTTCATGGCACAGACCTTCCCCCTCCCGATTCGCTGCTCCCATTGCGGCCACACGTCCGAAGCACCCGTTTACCGGCACATCAACGCGGTGGAAGACCCGGAAACGAAGGCAAAAGTCCTGTCCGGGGAGATTTTCCTGTTCCGCTGTCCCGCCTGCGGGGAAAAGCAGCTGGTGACCTTTCCGCTCATTTATCGGGACGGACGGCTCCTGCTGTGCCTGAGCGGGCAGGAACTCGCGGTAGAAGGGCTCGGCGAGGTCTGCGGACGGCGGGTGGAAAATGTCGGAGATTTCATCGAAAAGGCCAAAATCTTCGATGCCGGGCTGGACGACGTAGCCATGGAACTCTGCAAATTCGTCACCCGCGGGGACTTGCAGAAAAACGTCGATTTGCGTTTCCTCAAACTGGACGGCGCCGACAACGATGTGATTTTCACGTATCCGGAAAACGGACAGATGCAACTGGTCAGCGTCAGTTTCCGCACCTACGAAGACTGCCGGGGCATCGTGCAGCGCAATCCGGACCTGCAGCCCCCGGCAGGTCTCGCCGTCGTGGACCGGAACTGGGTGGAAAAGTTCCTGAAATAACTATATCGCCACGCTGAAAAGCATGCCGACATAATGGGGAGAGGCTTCCGGACAGCAGCTGCGGAAAGAAGGCCCCCCGTTGTAATACCAGCTGACGCCGATGCGGGTGTCAAAAGGCAGCCATAACAGGTTGGAAAGACGCACACAGACATCCGCCCCGAGACTGTACAATCCGGCAGAGGCATCTTTCGCCCGCAGCCACGTATAATCAGCATGCAAGGTCGCTTCGAAATTCCGGATATAGGCGAGCGGACCGAGGAAAGAGGCGTCCAGCGGAGCAAAGGGGAAGGCGTAGTCCCAGGTTATCCGGCTTTGGAAAGGATAGGAGGACTGGAACTGATACGTGCCCGCATAGCCGGAGAATCCACGCGGCAGGGTGGAAGCGTATGATTCCGAAAACAGGGCGTCCCCGATTTGCTGTTGGGCCAGGACCGTCAGCTTGATGCCATGGGTACGCGCCAGCGCGGGCAGATAGCCATAAGCGGACACATACGCATTGGAACAGAACAGCTTCGACAGACCGGGGCGTCCGCTCCAGCCCGCCTCCAGCCCGAAACCCCAGCGGGGATAGATACAGGAGGCCGGAATGCCCTGCGACACATATCCCCGGGCACTGACCGTCATCCGTCCCAAGGGCACATTGTCTCCTTTCGCCACCATATCGTTGCTCAAAGACAGCTGCAGCTGCGGGATGACGCCCCGGTACCAGCCGCCGGACGAAAAATTGAAGGGGATATAAGTCCGGATCTGTCCGGAAACGGAAGGGAATTTCTCTATTCCGGCATATTCCAGCGCGATGCCCCGGGGGTCATGGCGATGCAGGTAGTATTGCCGGGGATGGGAACTGTCGATGGTCAGACGCCCTTCGATGACCGGATACCAGCCACTGTAAGTATATTTTACCGTGCCCGCGTGGCGCCATACCCCATTTTCATCCGGGTAGGCATGATAAGCGGCAAAACCGCTCGACGTGCTCAAATCATTCTGGAAAAATGCCGTCGCCCCCAGCCCGGCCACGGAGCTCAGGGAGGAAAAGCCCAGACGCTCCACGGCATCGTAATCCACGAAAAGAGGCGCCCACGAATGAAAACGGAACAGGTGGGCCGCCTTGCTGTATGGCCGGGGCGACCCGATGGAATCCGCATACGCCGGGGCATTTTCCGCCGGTCGCCGGGACACCGCACCGGTCCCGGCCATCGGACAGGCATCTCCGTCCCCGGGGAATACGCGCTGCGGAGCGGGCAAAGAATCCTCCGGGGTCTGGCAAAGCAGGTGCCCGGAAGGTGTCAGGGCGGCATAATACAGGCTGTCGGCGCCCGGGCTGAAGCGGAAAGCCGTCGCTCCGTAAGGGGTTTCCGTCCATTTTTCCACCGTTTTTGCCTCCGGGTCCGCCGCATACAGTTCATGCTGTCCGTCTGCATCGCCCGTAAAACAAATCCGTCCGCCGTGCGGGAACAACTGCCGGATTTGGCTGTACGCAGGCGGTACTACCGTCTCGAAACCGCGGGTTGCGCAATAAATCCCCTGACCGGCCTCCGTAATGCCTGTCACATAGATGTCTTCCCCTATCCACGCCGATTCCACCAGTTGCATCCCCGCCGGAGCCTCGTAATGCCGCAAGACATGGCCGGCATCGGCGTCCAGCACCAGCAAGGCACTTCCGCCCGCCACCGGATATTCACTGACAGCCAGACAATTCCCGTCCGAAGAAGCGGACGGATGGTAATACCGGGTACCACGGGTCAGACGCCGGCGGCCCTGCCCCGGTTTCCAATACCAGACTTCCCCATAGTTTTTCATGCCCCAGCGGACATCCGGGCGCACTTCGCTCCAATACAGGCGACCGCGCACCGGGTCTTCCCGGATGCTGCCGACGGATGCCGCAAGCCCCGCCACCCGGCAGGAACGCCCGGACGTATCGGTCCGCACCAAGGCTGCCGTACGGTCCATGCCGCTCCGGACACTGTACAGGCAATCGCCGAGGCATGCCACAGACCTGTCTTCCGCAAAAAACCGCGGTGTCGGGGAAAGCTGCCACATCGGCATCGGCGCCCCTCGTTCCGCCTGCCGCAAACGCCAGTCAAGCGCCAGGCTGTCGCACAGGGCGGAGAAACTCCTGGAAAAAGGAAGCCCGGTCGTCTCGCGCACCGTTTTCTGGAAATTGAACAAGGGCAGGAAACGGTCGAACAGCCGGTCATAGTAGCGCTTCGTGAAATCCGGGGCGTTCCAATACGTCCCGATACCGGCCAGCGTCACATAACCGAGGGTATAGTAATCCGGGGTATAATACCGCTGTGAACCCCAGCGCCAGCGCCAGTAGTTCCGTTTGTCCCCGGTCAGGAGGCTCATCCGGAAGAACGAGAGGAAATCCGCAGAACGGCCGCGACCGGAAAAGGTCAGTTGCGTTTCCGCCAGCACGGCGTCCCCCTCAAAAAACGAAGGTCCGCCGTACAGGGACGCCATTGCCCCGGCAAAAAGGTCTCCGGTCAGGACGTGCAGGATTTTGAGGGCTCCCCGGTTGGCGTATTGCAACTGGGCGGCATGGCGGCTTTCGTGAATGACCAGATGTTCCGCCCACGGCATCGGAAGCGGGGCCTCCGCCGACGGGGTCGTATAAAGCGACATGATGCGGGGCGTCCAGCCGACCATTCCGTTAGACTGCAGGTTGTACGGGTGCAGGATTACCGGCATCTTCGTCCGGTAATGCTGGTTGGGCATCACGCCGATGCCGGCGCCCACCGGCGCCCGGACGGCTTCCAGCAGCATGGCATACGCACGGGCCATGGAATCGAGCCCCCGGGGATACACCAGCCGGTAGGCCGGGGTTTCCAACTGGTTCCAGCGGACGGATGCCGGTTCGTTTTCTTCCAGATAGAACTGCGCCGCCGCCAGGTTGGGCAGCAGCAGGCAGGCAAGCAAAAGGATTCTTTTACACATTAAACAGGAAATGCATGATGTCGCCGTCCTGCACGACATAATCCTTTCCTTCCACGGCCATTTTCCCGGCCTGCCGCACAGCCGCTTCCGTCTTATAACGGACAAAATCATCGTATTTGATGACTTCCGCCCGGATAAATCCTTTCTCGAAATCGGAATGGATGACCCCGGCGGCCTTCGGGGCCTTATCTCCCCGGTGTATCGTCCAAGCCCGGCACTCGTCAGCCCCGGCGGTGAAGAAAGTCTGGAGTCCCAGCAAGCGGTACGCGCCCTGAATCAGCCGGACGACGCCGGATTCCGCAAGGCCCATTTCTTCCAGGAACATCTGTCTGTCTTCATAAGCCTCCATTTCCGCGATGTCCGCCTCCGTCCGCGCCGAAATGACCAGCAGTTCTGCCTGCTCGTCCCGCACGGCCTCCCGGACGGCTTCGACATAGGCATTCCCGTCTTTGGCGGACGCGTCGTCCACGTTGCAGACATAGAGCACGGGCTTGTTGGTCAGCAGGAACAGGTCACGCGCCATTGCGGCTTCCTCTTCATTGACGGGCACCACACTCCGGCAGGGCTTTCCCTGCACGAGGGCATCCTTGTAGCGCTGCAGCAGGTCGGCAAGCTTGCGGGCTTCCTTGTCTCCCGCCCGCCCGGCTTTTTCCACCTTGGCAAGGCGGGCCTCCACAGTTTCCAAATCTTTGATTTGCAACTCTGTATCTACAACTTCCTTGTCCCGAACCGGATCCACACGGCCATCGACATGCACCACGTTTCCGTCATCGAAACAGCGCAGGACATGCAGGATGGCGTCACATTCCCGGATATTCGCCAGGAACTGGTTGCCCAGCCCTTCTCCCTTGCTCGCCCCGCGCACCAGCCCGGCGATGTCCACGATATCCACCGTGGCCGGAATCGTGCGCTGCGGGTGGCAAATCTCCGTCAGGACATCCAGCCGCTTGTCCGGAACGGGCGTGGAGCCCAAGTTCGGCTCGATGGTACAGAAAGGGAAATTGGCACTCTGGGCCTTGCCGGAACTGACGCAGTTGAACAGGGTGGACTTGCCGACATTCGGCAACCCGACGATTCCGCACTTGAGGGACATGTCTTTTCTTTTTTAATCCTGCAAATGTAGTGATTTTTCGCCATATTTATGTGCCCGACAGGAAACCGACAGACCTGAAAGGGCATCCTTATACGCTTGGCGGAAAAGGTCCGGACGGTCAGACCAAATGGCTTTTCGGTCAGGTCTGCCGAGAAACCAATTCCCGCCCTGCCTTTTCACGGGTGGCTTCGCTGGAAGTATAACCCGAAAACGCAAACATTTCTCCTGACCAGAGGCGGCTTTACAAAGCTGTAGCAGTACCTGAAAAAGCCGTCTGTCGCCCGGGCAGAAAGGGAAACTCGCGCGCTTGGGGCTTTGCCGACATCCGGCGATGCCCCGTCAGTACACCAACTGGATATCATCCAGCCACATGCGGGAAGAGGAAGAACCTGTGAAATAATCGCCGAGGCTGCTGGCGGCACAGGAAACGATGATGTGGGTCGGACGGCGGAAATCATCCCGGTAGGAAAGCGGAATCTCCACCTGCGTCCAGCCTGCCGTATCAGCGTCCAGCACCATTTCCCCATAGGCAATGACAGCCGGGGCGTCCGGATTGAATTTCGTACGCATGTCCGCGGTATTGACCGCGACAGGATGCGCGGGCGTGCCGCCATAGTCCCGATAATTCCAATCTCCCAAGGCAATGAATATCGTGCCGGTATCCCCATCGCCAGTCTGCACGGGCTGTCCGTCCGGATAACCGCTGATGCAATCAATGAGGCCGGGGGTATATTTCAGCCAAAGGCGCATGGCGCGGGGGCGACAGGTGAACGGCTGTCCGAAATGGACGATTCCCCCTTCCGTCCCCACCAGCGAGGCGAACTCGCCGCTGAAGATATTGCCCGCCGCGAATTTGATGAGCACGTTCCGGGAAACGAGCGCGGCACTGGCCGTTCCCTCCTGAAAATCCTGCGTGTCAGGCATACAGATGGCATACGAAGCCCCTACGGAGGTGGAGCCGACATTGCCGCTGTCCCACCATTTGGCTTGCAGGCGCTCCTCGGCGGAAGCGGGGTCGAACCACGAATAATAATTGGCAGACTCCGCATGGGAGTAGCACTCGAAACCGGCATTGGGCAATTGTTCGTCGGCATCGGTCGTAAACGCCACCACTTCCGTTTCATCCTCCCCGCTGAATGCCACACACTCATAGGCCGTCTGCGCCGCAAGTCCTTCCACGCAGGCCGTCACCAGGCCGCCGGCGGAATGGACGTCCGGCACGTCCTGCCATTCGCTCTCGCCCTGCAGACGGTAGCGGAAGCCGTTTTCGGCCCCTTCCGGCGCCAAGGCGGACAGGTAGCAGGACGTGGTGCGCGGGCTCGCCTGCCCGAATTCAACGGCCAAATCGGACTGTTCGATAAGAATCATCCATTCTTCGCGGATGTCCCGGTATTCCACTGTCAGGCGCACCGGCGCGGAGAAATCGCGCAATTCCGCCGGATTGACGGAATAACGCGTCTGCCCGGCAGGGCCCAGTTTCAGCGACTGGACACATATCCAAGTCAGGGGAACGGACTTGGACACTTTGATATAAACCCGGTGGTTCACCGCATCGATGACAGCCGCGCCGACCTGTCCCAGGACAGAAGCCTCCCGCTGAATCTGCTGGGTGGCGCAAACCGTCCACGCAAACTCCTGATAGGTCTTCAAGACCACGGACAAGGGGGTACGGAGGTCAAACTCCCCTATCAGCGGCACCGACGGGACGACCCGCTCGTCGTTGAACGTGCAGGCGGTAATCCGGACCTGTGCGGGATTCTGCGTCTCCTCCAGGTCAATCACCACCCGGCGCAGGTCTTCGTCACAGGTGACGGATACGGCGCCCTCCGCCTCCAGCGCCGTGATGGATGCCACCACATACGGCAGGGGCAAATCATTTTGCAGGCAGCCGGCGGCCAGCAGGGAAAGCAACAGGAGGGGAAGCCGTTTTTTCATTACCAGTAGAGTGTCAGGCCAAAATTCAAATCCAGCAGGTTCAGCCGCGTCTGCGCCGTGAAGGTATTGCTGCGGCCCGCCGTCCCCGCATCCGTCAGGGACGTGGCGATATGGTAGGAAACGTCCGCCAGCCCGAGGGACAGCTGCAGGGAGAGATTATTCATCGCGAACACTTCCACGCCCGGGCAGAAAGACAAGACTATCTTGTGGTCCCTGTACCCGCCCTGCGCGGTCTGGGAATAAGCATATCCAAGCTGGATATCCGCAAACAGGGCGCATACGCCACGGCTGTCGAGCCCGAAATAATTGCGGTGGTAAATCCCCGCCGAACAGGTATGCAGGCGCGTGTCCACACCGGACAGGTCGAAAGCCAGGGCATCATCAAAGAGAGAGACGCCGGCACGCTGCACCTGCGCGTTGACGCTCATATAGCCCAAGCGGACGCCGAACATCCGGTTGTCGGCATAGGCCCAGGAAAAGGCAGGTGCTATCCGGAACAGGGAAAACCGGGCATCCGCCCCTGTCAGCACCATCGCAAGCTGGCTGTCGGAGGCATCCAGTGCCAGATACGTGGCCTGCAAGCCCGCACCGAGGCTGCCTTTCGGCATGAACAGGCGTTTCGGGAAACTGCGCCCGGAGCATTTCGAAGAATCACGACCGAATGTCCCGCCCATCTGCACAGGAGGCAGTCCGTCGGCAGCGGCTGCCACGAGCGAAAAGCCCAGCAGCAAGGCCGTCAGCAAAATTTTGGCATTCCGTTTCATAGGCGCTTACAGGTAATAGGAAAGTCCGACGGAAAGGGAAAGCGGGTCCACCATGAAATTGGCGGCCCCGAAAGTGGCGCGGCCCTTGTTCACCTGGTTGTGTATCTGGTCCGACACCCCGTAGCCGAATTCCAGCAGGCCCACCCGCATATCCACGGCCAAATGACTGGTCAGAAACGCCATCAGGCCGGCATTGGCCCCGACGGTCACATGGAAAGCCGTGTCGAAACTGCCCCGGATGTTTTCGCTGTGGGCATCCTGCACCTTGAGCTGGCTGCCCCCCAGTGCAATTTCCCCGTCCACATAGGCAGACACCCGCCCGGACGGACCGAAAGGCCTGTAATACCGGAAAAACACCGCCCCGAGATATTTGTGGCGCAGATAGGAATAGTTGCTGACCCGGAATGTCGTGGCTCCGTCGCCGGCTTCCGCCGATTCCAGCGCCAGATACCCGCGCGTATATTTCCCGCGCACCCCGATGCCGATATTGTCCGCCACCATATAGCAGAACGCCGGACTGGCGATGAGATTGTGTGCATTCGCATTGATGCCCCCGACGAGCAGGAAATCGAAATCCTGCTGGGACGAAGAACTGAAGCCCAGATTGCCGCCCAGCATCCACGAGCCCTTGGGAGCCACCACCGCATCCGCCCCGGCAGCCGTCGGATACCCCCGGTCGAAAGCTTTCCGCTGCCCCCAGGCCCCCCACGGAAGCAGGAGGAGACAAACAAGTGCAAGCCCTTTATTCATAAACAAACGTACATTTATCCACCCACAGGCGGCTGCTGTCGCATCCGGTGAAATAATCGCCGAGATAGCTGGAAGCGAAGGACAGGACGATATACTGCGGCAGCACCGTCTCATCCCGGTAATTCAGCCGCAAGGTGTATTCTTTCCACGTATTGGTGGTATTGGACGCGTTTCCGGCCAGTTCCAGCACCGCATGGGCGACAGTCTCGGGCGTATTGCCGAATGAAACCATCGTGGAAGCCACCGTGGTGTTGATGAGGATGGGGCAGTTCTTGTTGCCGCCATACTGCTTCGGCGACCAGTTGCCGAGGGCGATTTCGAGACGCGCCTTGTCGTAATTGGACGTCGTGACCGTCACACCGGACGGCATGCCGTCGATATGGTTGATTTTGCCGGTGGAATACTTCGCCCATACTTTCAGGGCGGTGGGACGGGCGGTGAACGGACGTCCGAAATAGACGATGGCGCCTTTGGTCCCCACAAGCCCGCCGAAATACCCGGAGAAGAGATTGCCCGCGGCGAATTTCACGATGGCCCAATTCGACTGCAGGCAGGCAGACTTCTTGCCGTCCACCTTGTCAGTATCGTCCGACTTGCAGAGGACATAGCCCATGTCGGCGGAACCGCTGATGCCCTCGCTGCCGTTGCCGGAGCCCCACCATGCCGTCCGGTTCACGGGATCGGAAGCGGAGGGGTTGTAGAATTCCGTATATTTTCCGGAAGAAGAATTGCTGGTTTCCTCAAAGCTGCCGTTGGGCACCTGCGGGGCGGCTTCCGTCTTGAAACTCATCGTACTGCCGATTTGCTCCCCGCCGATGCTGAGCCGGTACACATAGGAGGTAGCGGGCTGCAGGCCTGTCAGGCGGGCTTCATACTTCCCCTCGGCTTTGCGCTGCGCCGCCACGCCCGTCCACTGGCTCCCGTCCTTGGAATACTCGAAACGGATGGCGGAGGGGTCGGAATATTCCCCTTCATCGACATCCGCATGCACCGTGGCATGCGCCGCCCAAATCTCGTAGGAAGCGGAAGGCGCCAGACCGGAAGACACCGGCTCGAAGACGATGATGTCGTCCACCACTTTCACGGACTCATCCACATAGATGTCAAAGTTGGCATAGCCCTCCCGCACGGTATAGCGCAGGGACAGTTCGTATTGCCGCCCCCCCTCCACGGCCTTGATTTCACCGGATTTCTCCACCTTCGCGCCGGATTTGGCCTTTTTGCCGGAGAAAGTCCAGTGCAGCACCGGGTCTTCCAGGTCGGAAACGAGGAAGAAACCCCGGGAGCCCGCCTTGGAAGCGTCGAACACGAGGACATGCTCCGCGTCCGGTCCGATGGTCAGCGTATAATCTTTCAGGTTGCCGGATACGGTCTTGTCAAACAGGACCTTGACGACGGCACTGCTCACTTTCGCATTCACCTGCACCGTGGTACTCGTCCCGCCCGCAAGGGAAACGGTTTCGGAACCTTTGTAGGCCGCCTGCTCCCAGTTGGCGCGCCGGGGCTGTTCGCGGATGCTCTCCCCTGCCGCCACGTCGATACGGTAGGTGCTGGCGGGCAGATAGACGGACTCCGGCATTTCGCCGTAGCGGTACGACTTGACCAGTCCGGAATAATCCGCATAATAGATATTGACCCGGGCGGAGGACAGCAATTCGTCTGCCGACATCGCTGCCTTGCCTGCTTCAAACCCTACCCCGAGGTGCAGCACGGCATCCCCGGTCTGGGGTTTGCAAGCCGCGAAAAGGCAGGCGAGCGCCCCGATATACAACAATTTTTTCATCGCACAACCAACACTACGGGGATTTCCTTGCGGCACGCATTCGCATCCCGCACCACCATCATAAAGGTATGGGTGCCCGGGAACCCGAGCAGCGGCACCTGCGCGGCACTCAAATCAAACAAAAGCTCCGTCTGCCCGATGAGCGAAGGACCATGGGGGAACGGAACGACCTGGAAAACGATTTCGGATGCCTCGGAGGGGTGAATCAGGTCGAGTTCCGCACCGCCCGCCGCCGACACCGCCTGCATGAACACGTCGTTGGTCGAAGAAATGCGGACGGTCAGCGCCTGCAAGCCGGCAGGCACGGTGGCGACCAGACGCAAATCCATCCCGCCCTCGGCTTCCGCCGGCACGACGATGTGCGAAAGGTCGCTGTACATCGTGCAGTCCGGGGCGAAGGTCAGGGTGATGCCGCCGTCTCCCTTGGGGGCATCCGGGTCTTCGCCGATGGTGGCCGGGAGGGGTGCAACCACATAGGAAAGCAGTTCCTCGTCCTCCACATACCCGTCCACGAGGATGTCGATGGTCGCCGTGCCTTCGTCATTCACCTTCTTGACGAACTTGACCTGCCGCAACTGGGCGGGCTCGATACCGGTAAACATCTTGGTCATCTTCTGGTTGCTGCCGTTCACGATGCCGGTGAACGAGACAAGCATCGTCGTCGAACCGCTCTCCAGGGAGAAATAGCCCCGGCGCTCTTCACAGCTGACGTTGCCGTTGTCATAGCGGAGGAAATACGACAGGGGGGCGCCGCTTACCACTTCCACGTCCGTTTTGCCGTCGCCGCTCATCATCTCCAGCAGGGCGTCTTCATAGGACACCGTCACGGCCACCTGCAACAGGGTGCAGACCACCGGGGAAACCGCCGTGGTCCTGCCCGCTTCGATTTTGAATTTCTCGGCAGCGCCATAGACGGGCTGTTCGAAAGCCGCCGCGGGGACCTCCCCGGTGCGTACCTCCAGTTCATAATTCCCGATGGGGAGTTCCACACCGCCGGACATCTGCCTGGCCTCGGCATATGTGGTCGCCAACACCGTCTCGCCCTGTGCGTTCACGACGGTCAGGATGCTGGACCCCGGAGCCGCTATCCGGGCCTTGGACACGGATACGTCCACCGCATCGTCCCCTTCGATGCTGAAATCGGCAAAGGACAGATACCCCGTGCGTACCGGTTCGTCCAGGAATGTTTCTTTGCATCCGGCAAGCGCCAGCAGCGCCAGTACCGGGACAAGTATTCCGCGTTTCATCAGTTCAAATCCTCCTCTATGCTTATAACCTCCAGCGTGTCGTCGAAGGCAATGTTCAACTTCCAGCCGCCCACATTTTCGGCTTCCAACAAGACGGTGTAGCAAGTGGCGGGTTCAAGGCCGGAAAACGTCCGGTCGAAAGACACCGTCCGGTCGTCCGCCGCGGTCATCGTCCCCGTCAGGGTAAAACGGTAGGCTTCCACGAACAGGCCCGCGCCCTCCTTGATGTCAAATTCCGCCCCGGAAGCCGTGGTCACCCGGAACGTGGCACCGGTAAAATACTTGCGGAACATCGGCCCGGTCTTCACCTGCACGATGGCATTGGCGAGTTTCGGCTTCACCAGTACAGGAACGGTCTCGAACGCAATGACTTGGAAGCGTTCCTCCCCGACGAAAGCCGGCTTGCCGAACCCCTCTTCCTCCACGTTTCCGTAACGGGCGGTCATGGTATAAGGCCCGGCTGTCAGCGCGGTTCCGTCATCCCAGTCGGACAGCCGCCCCGTCCAGGCAAGGACGTCGGCGTGGTTGCGAAGCTCCAGGATGAAGTCTTCCGCGGCAGGCAGGGCGGCATAATCCGCCACGTCCGATTTGGTGGCCTCGGCGACAGCCGTCCGGGGGAGCAGCCGCACCGATATCCACCCCGCTCCGTCTCCCTGCCGGGCACAGCCGAGCAAGGTGGAGAACAGGACCGTACATAGTAAAATCCGTTTCATTATTTCGCTACCGTTACTTTTATATTATCCAGGTAAAGCCAGCAAGTGGTGTTGGTCGTACCTGCCTGGTACTCCACTTCCGTCCGCCAGGTAATCCGCAGCGTTTCACCGCTGGGCGTCACATTGAGCACGAAAGACGTGCTGTTCGGCGTATTCGTATAGGAGCCCGTATATTCTTTCACATAGAAACTGTTCTTGTCCCGGTCGAAAACACCGTCCTTATCCCCGCTCTTGAAGCCCTTTGCATCCGTCACATAGCCCACGAAGCAGGTCTGCCCCACATTGCCGTCCAGCACGATGGGGATGCCGCCGAACTGGTTGTTCGCCCCGTAATCAAAGGCGACCTGCAGTTTGGTCGCTTTCTTCAGCGTGGCATTGATGGGCGCGGAATCCACACGGGCGTCATAATCCGCGGAAGTCTCCCGCCGGCACGCTATCCGGATGCACTTGCCCGCGGAAGCGCCGACGCGCCCGCCCGTCCAGCCGTTCAGGAAGGAATACGGGTCTTTGGAACCGGTAACGAAGGTGCTGCTGTAATTGTCGTTGGACGAGAAGGTGGGCACCGAGCGGAAATCTTCGGTGAACAGGGCCGGGACATCGAAGCGGATGCGGGCGGAAAGGGCGGAAGCCGAACTGGGGAACGTCATGGTGCGGGACATCCGGACATGCTCGGAGTCATAGGTCACCGTGATGGTCTTGCCCGCAAGCGTCCGGAACGCCGCTTCGTTTTCGTATTCCAGCAGGAATGCGTCGCCGGGATGCAGGGCCGTCCCCGTTTTGCCGAGCACATAAGTATTGCCGCCCGTATCGCCCCACTTGCAGCCGGAAGGCGCTTTCAGGGTAATGGTCTGCACATCTTCGCCCAATGCGTTGGAAGCATAGGTGAAATAAATCTTGCAACGGTTTTTGGCCTGTACGGGCACCAGGCGGACGGCCGTTGCATGCCCCGCCTCGTTGGTGCGCCCGCCCAGCGGAATATCATTCACTTCCAACGCTTTCGTTTCCGAAAACAGCCGGACGGACAAATAGTCGGACATCTCCCAGGAACGGGGAATCAGCGTGGCAAAGGCATACCGGCGCTCCCCGGCGGCAGACACCGGAAGCGCTTCGGCCATTTCCAGGGTCAGCGCACTTTCCCCGAGGGCGATGGCAGAAGGCGCATCGGGCCGGGTGATGTCGCGCGTGAACGTGCCGCACACCGGTTTGGGGAACTGCAACTGAATCCGCTGTATGCTTTCCCCGCCCAGCAGGGCCTGATCGTCCGTGACATAAAACTTGTACAGATGCAGGCACTGGCGCATCCGCAGGCGGGGCATCGTTTCTTCCGCAGACTCCGCCAGCGGCTTGAGGGCCGGCCCGGTTGCGCTTCCGGACACCATCACGCCTGCCCCCCGCCCGTCCTGTACGGCGGGATTCTCGAAAGTCAGGACCGGATATTGCGCCGCCACGGGAGCCGGGGAACTGGCATAGTAGAGATATTCGCCGTCCCCCATCGGCGCGGCCAGCTTTGCGGTAAAAAACGCCCGCCCCGCATCGCAGCCATAAACCTTGAAAAGCTGGGCGTCCAGCACGCGCTGGCCGGCGGCATTCTCCGCCCACAGGGCCAGCTGGTCGGACGTATCCCAGACAACGGACAAACCGTCGGCAGGAAGAACATGGTTTTTCGTTTCATCCTGCGCTGCGCAGACAGCCACCTCGACGGGCCGGGAAGTATCGGACGCCATCCGGGTGCAGGCCAGGGCCAGCAACAGCGGAATGACGGATAACGTGCGTTTCATTTCCATCAGCGAGGCAAATATACAAAAAAGTTCTATATTTGTGCCCCCCGGACACATCCACAGCCATGGCAACCGTCGACAAGAAACTGGAAAGCAAACTCGGATTCGACAAGGTCCGCGCCCTCATCGCGGACCGCTGCGCCACGGAGTATGCCGCCCGCAGGGCCGCGGAAGAGGCCTTTTCCACCCATTCCGGCACCATCCGCAAGCGCCTGGCGCTGACGGACGAAATGCGGCTGGTCCTGTTGTTCGAGGAACATTTCCCCACCACCGGCTATATTGACGCGCTGCCGTTCCTCGTCCCCCTCCGGAAAGCGGGCAGCAGCATCGACACCCTGTCCCTCGCCAAGCTCAAGACGATGCTGGACACCCTGCAGAAAGTCCTCCGCTTTTTCTCGGGCATCAAGGACGGCGTCTATCCCCAGCTCAAACGGCTCTGCGACCCGGTCCGGGACTTTCCGGATGTGCAGCACCGCATCGAAACGATTCTGGACAGATTCGGGGACATCAAGGACGGCGCCTCCGACGAACTGTTCGCCATCCGGCGCGCCCTGCGGGACAAGGAAGCCGCCATTTCCCGGCGGGCCGCCGCCATCCTGCGGCAGGCGCAGGACGCAGGCATCGTCGAAGGGGACGCGGGCGTGGCGATGCGCGACGGCAAATACCTGATTCCCGTCAGCGCCGCCGCCAAACGGAAAATCCCCGGGTATGTCTATGACGAATCGGCTTCCGGCAAGACCTGCTATGTGGAGCCCGCGGACATCCTCGAACTGGAAAATGAAATCAGCGGCCTCCGGAATGCGGAAAAGCGGGAAATCGCCCGCATCCTCGCCGCCTTCACCGAATATCTCCGGCCTTTCCTCGACCCGCTCGCCGAAGCGGCTTCTTTCCTGGGGGAAATCGACTTCCTCATGGCGAAAGCGGGCGTGGCGCTCGATTTCATCGCCGGCATGCCGGCCATCTCGCAGGACGGACGGCTGGATTTGCGGAAAGCCCGCCATCCCCTGCTGGAAAAGGCGCTGAAACGGGAAAACCGGGAAATCGTGCCCCTCACCATCACGCTGACGCCGCAAAAACGCATCCTGCTCATTTCCGGGCCCAATGCCGGCGGGAAATCGGTATGCCTGAAAACCACGGGGCTGCTGCAATACATGTTCCAGTGGGGCATGCTGATTCCGACGTCGGAAAGTTCGGAAATGCCGGTTTTCGACCGCATCATCGTCAGCATCGGGGACGACCAGTCGCTGGAAAACGACCTCAGCACGTACAGTTCGTTCCTCGCCGACATGCGCACCCTGCTCACACAGGCGGACGAAAAGACGCTGGTATTGATTGACGAATTCGGCAGCGGCACGGAACCGGCGGCAGGCGGCGCCATCGCAGAAGCCATTCTCGCGGACATCGACAGGCGCGGCGTGTACGGGGTCATCACCACCCATTATACCAACCTGAAACTCTACGCCTCCGGAGCGGACACGCGGGTCATCAACGGGGCGATGCGCTATGACACGGCCAGCCTGAGCCCGCTCTTTGCGCTGGAAACCGGCTTGCCCGGCAATTCCTTCGCCTTTGAACTCGCCCGCAAGATGCGGCTGCCCGAACCCATCGTCCAAGATGCCGAATCACGGGCGGGGGCGCGTTACGTGGACATGGAACGGAACCTGCGCCGGATTGTCCGCAACCGGCGGGCGCTGGACGAAAAACTGGCGAAAATCAAGCATACGGACAAGGCGCTGGAAGAAATCGCCGCCCAATACCGCGCAGAGTTGGAGGAAATCCGCGAGCAACGCAAGGCCATCCTCGAACAAGCCCGCAAAGATGCGGAAAACATCGTCCGGGGGGCAGGCGCCCAAGTGGAAAAGACCATCCGGGACATCAAGGAAGCGGGGGCGCAGAAAGAACAGACCCAGGCGGCCCGGGCAGAACTCCAGCATTTCCTCGGCGCCCTTGAAGAGCGGAAATCCAGGCAGCAGCGGGCACACGACGCCTATATCGGGCGCAAACTGGAGCAACTATCCGGACGGGGCGCCCCCAAAAAGGCGGAACCGGCCCGGACGGCACAGGCCGCCCCCTTGCAGGCCGGGGAAAAAGTACGGGTACGCAGCAACGGCATGGTCGGGGAAATCGCCCGTGCCGGCGGAAAAGAAGTCACCGTGATTATCGGCAACATTTCCAGCAAGATGCGCACGGACAGCGTCGAGCGCATTTCCGCCAACGAATTCCGGGAGCTTTCCCGGCAGCAGTTCGCGCCCGCCGCCCAGAAGATCGACCTCGCGGTGCGGGAACGGAAAATGCAGTTCTCCCCCGAGCTCGACATCCGCGGAGAGCGCCTGAACGATGCCCTCACCATCGTGATGCACTACATCGACGATGCCCTGATGCTGGGCGTTCCGCAAGTCCGCATCCTGCACGGGAAAGGCACCGGTGTCCTCCACGAAGAAATCCAGAAGTATCTCCGCACCGTACCCGGCGTTTCTGCCGTCCGGGACGAAGACATCCGCGCCGGCGGCAGCGGGGTCACGATTGTCGTATTCTGAAGGGGATATTTCCGCCGTTTTCCAACGCTTTCCCATACTACCAAACATCTGCCACGCCCGATAAAGGGGCGTCCGAGCTCTGGTGGCCCAAACGGCAGGGCGGCTTCCTTTCCGCGTACCTTATAGCACGAAATCCCGGATATCCTGTTCGCTGACGGGATTGCCGCCCAGAATCAGCAGGCGTTCCACGACATTCCGCAGTTCCCGGATATTGCCGCGCCAGCTATGTTCCTGCAACAGGCGGACGGCCTCGGGAGCAAATGCCTTGCGGGGCAGCGCCGTTTCCGTGCAGATCTGGTCGATGAAATACTGAATCAGCAGGGG
The DNA here is from genome assembly GCA_017612675.1 of Bacteroidales bacterium. Taxonomy (GTDB): domain Bacteria; phylum Bacteroidota; class Bacteroidia; order Bacteroidales; family UBA932; genus Cryptobacteroides. Next base: position 2,981 of record JAGAFI010000126.1, on the reverse strand, counting down.
TATGTCTCCTTTCCGCTCGTCCAGGTCCGGCACATGAATGACGATGACGCTCAGGCGGTGATACAGGTCTTCGCGGAAAGTCCCCTTGTCGATTTCCGCGAGCAAATCCTTGTTGGTGGCGGCAATCACCCGGACATCCACTTTGATGTCCGCATCGCTCCCCACGCGGGACAGTTTGTTTTCCTGCAGCACCCGGAGCACTTTGGCCTGTGCCGCCAGGGACATGTCCCCGATTTCGTCCAGGAAAAGCGTGCCTCCGTCTGCCTGCTCAAACTTGCCCTTGTGCTGCCGGACCGCGCTGGTAAAGGAACCTTTTTCATGTCCGAACAATTCACTTTCAATGAGCTCCGACGGGATGGCGGCGCAGTTTACCTCCACATAGGGCATCGCGGCGCGGTCGCTCTGGGCGTGCAGGCTGCGGGCCACCAGTTCCTTGCCGACCCCGTTCCCGCCGGTAATGAGCACCCGGGCGGGGGTTGCGGCAACTTTGGCGACCATTTCGCGGATATGCCGGACAGGGGCGGATTCCCCGACCATCTGCTGGCCGTATGCCTTTTTCCGAAGCATCCGCGTCTGGGCGACGAGGCGGGTCTTGTCCGTGGCATTCTTGACCGTAATCAGGATGCGGTTCAAATCCAAGGGCTTCTGGATAAAATCAAAAGCGCCTTTCTTGATACATTCCACCGCCGTATCGATGTCTCCGTGACCGGAAATCATGACGACGGCGCAGTCCGGCCCTTCCGCCATCAGGCGGTCCAGCACTTCCATGCCGTCCATGCCGGGCATCTTGATGTCGCAGAACACAAGGTCGAAGCGCCCCCCGCGCGCAGCCTCCAGCCCGGAAGCGCCATCTTCCGCCACTTCTACTTCATACCCTTCGTCGCACAAAATCTCTTTCAGCGAATTCCGGATGGCACGTTCATCGTCTATAATCAAAAGTTTCATCGTCCTCGTCGTTTGGCTACAAATATCGCAAAATTTTCCGTTTCCCGGTTTTCCGTTCTTCCCTTTCGGCTCCTGTATCCGCTCCCGGAAAGGTGGTGATGCCCAAAACTTTTGGAAAAATGCAAAACAGATTCTAAATTTGTTTCGCTATGAAAGTGCCAGACATCATTATCGCCATAGACGGGTTCTCTTCGACCGGCAAGAGTTCCTTCGCCAAGCGGGTTGCCGCGAAATTCGGGTTCCTGTACCTGGATTCCGGCGCCTTGTACCGCGGGGTCACGCTTTTTGCCCAGGAAGAGCGGCTCATCAGCAAACTGAATACCGTCTCCCCGACCCTCGAAGAGGAACTCCGGACGCTGGATATCCATTTCGGAACGGACGGGCGCACCTATATGGGGCCCCGCTGCATTGAAAACCAAATCCGTTCTCTGGAGGTCAGCGCGCAGGTCAGCCCCATCGCCGCCGTCCCGTATGTCCGGGCCTATGTGGACCGCAAACTGCGGGAGTTCGGGCAGAAAGGGCGCATCGTCATGGACGGGCGGGACATCGGAACAACCGTTTTCCCCCATGCCCAACTCAAGATTTTCATGACGGCTTCGGAAGAGGTGCGTGCCCGGCGGCGCTATGATGAACTTGTCGCAAACGGCAGCATGCCCGCCTTGGAAGACGTGGTGAAAAACCTGCGGGAGCGGGATTACATCGATTCCCACCGGGAAACGGCGCCGCTCCGGAAAGCGCCCGATGCCTTTGAACTGGACAATTCCCACATGGACATGCAAGAAGAGCTTGCCTGGATTCAAGGGCTGATTCAGGGGAAATTCGGATTGCTGGACGCTTCGTAGGGGATGGTACAGGTCGAGATTGACGGGAATTCCGGTTTCTGCGGCGGTGTCATCCGCGCCATCGGCAAGGCGGAAGAACTGCTGGACAAAGGGGAAAGCCTGCTGTCGCTCGGCGCCATTGTCCATAACGAAGAAGAACTGGAACGGCTGGAACGCCGCGGGCTGAAGACCATCGCTGCCCTTGCACCATGCAGCAGCAGCGGGCAGAAACTCCTGATTCGCGCCCACGGTGTCCCGCCCGCTGTCTATCAGGAAGCCCGGGAGTTCGGCTACGATGTCGTGGACTGCACCTGTCCCGTCGTTTTGAAATTGCAGAAAAGCATCCGGGAGGCCCATGCCCGCCTCCGGCAGCTTCCCACGCCGGGGCAACTGCTCATCTTCGGGAAAATCGGACATGCGGAGGTCCTGGGCCTCATCGGGCAGGCAGACGGTGCGGGGCTGGTCATTGAAAACCTGTTCCAACTGGAGGAAGACCTGCGGGCAGGACGCATCAACCCGCATCTGCGGACCGAGATTTTCTCGCAGACGACCAAAGACCCGGAAAGTTACGCGCAACTCTGCGCGGTGCTCCGCTCCCGGATGGCCAAGCCCTCCCTGCTGGTCGTCCACCAGACCATTTGTTCACAGGTGGCGGGCCGGCACCGGGAACTTTCCGATTTTGCACGCCGGCACGATTGCCTGATTTTCGTCAGCGGGCGCACCAGTTCCAACGGGCAGGTCCTCTTTGACCTCTGCCGGAGCATGAATGCCCGCAGCCACCTGATCGGAGGGGTGCAGGAGCTGCAACCGGACTGGTTCCTTCCATCGGACCGCGTCGGCATCAGCGGTGCCACCTCCACCCCCAAATGGCTCCTGGTGCAGACCGCCGGGGCCGTAGAAAAAATTTTGGATAAAAAACAAAAGAGCATATGAAACGCATTTTTACCGGCATTTTCGTCTCCCTGGCCCTGCTTTTCTCCTGTCAGCGCCCAAGCGCGGAGGGGATTCCGCAGCAGACCCTGCTGACCGTGCTTGTGAACACAGAGGACGCCAAGACGTACCTCCAGGACAAGGCCCTTGTCTGGGGTGAAAACGAATACCTGCAACTCTGGTACAACGACGGCGCGGACAAGTTCAGCAAGTCCCTCGACGCCAGCGCGAACAGCGCCAAGGGAAAGACCGGCGCCGCGTTCCAGTTCAGCATCTCGCCGGCCT
>JAGAFI010000125.1 GCA_017612675.1 Bacteroidales bacterium | reverse complement strand
TTTGGTATGACCAGGGCGTGGAAAATATAATACTGCAGTGTCATTTTGCCCTGTCGTGCCGCCCATTTTGGTTTGCAGAAAACATTTACGAACGCAATGGACATCGGAACGGCAAGAGCGAATGAAATCATGCGTATCGCCGCTCCATGGATGCTTTGGTAAGGAGTGGCATAATACAAGTCGTTTATGCGATGGTGGAAGAACAACGATGCAATTGCGAGAATCCCGGTCAGAAACAGCATGCAAAGCGGTTTGTACTTGTCCGGCAGATAGAGATTCCTGCCTTTCATGAAATATCCCAGAAAGAAAAACGGCATCATCGAAAACGTTCTTTGCAGGGAAAGCGCCCTGCCAAAAAACGGCACAAAGCCTATCAACAGGCTGACACAAAACATGCCTGCGAGAATCAGTTTTGCATGGCTCAATATCTTGTCGGGGACAACCTGCAACAACAACCGCCAGCAGACAAGGCTGAGCAGATACCACAACATGTACCAAGGAGTCAGAATGCTCTTGATCGTCAATGGTTTGCCGTAAAACAGCAATGCCACGACCTGGAAGACGACAAGTGGTTCCAACAGTTTCCAAATGCCCGGCCAGAAATCTTTCTTGTCTTTCTTGCGGGAGAAATAACCCGAAATGAAAATGAACAGCGGCATGATGAATACATTCATCCAATTCCACAGCACAGCGCAGGCCACGGAATCGGCAAACTCTTTTCGCATCGTTACATGTGCCGCAATGACGAGAAAGACCAACCAAAACTTCACGGAATCAATCCGCTCGTCGCGAAATCCCGGAGTTTGCGATTCCATCCCTGGAGTTAATTTCTGCTCGCAGTTTGTCATCATGCAAATTGTTCCCATAAATTATTTTGAATTAACTGTAGCCGCCTGCAATCCTGCAACGTGGCACCAGCCAACGTCAACTGACATTGCCAAGACATTGCCAAAACATTACCAAGACCTTGTCCGGTCCGTCCAGCATCCTTTTCCCCTCGGGCCACCCGGTCGGAATGGCTCTTGGGCCCTCCCGGCAGCATCCAAAACGCGACCAGCCCGGCGGTTGGGTGCGGGGCGCACAGATACGGTACAGAATAATCTTGAATTTTCCTGCCGGGCAGGGGAAAAAACATCCAAGACTTTCCTTGTAGGGACAGCCATGACCGGAAGAAGCGGAAACTGGAAAAACGAATGAACCAATCGAATGCATTTTTGTCTGCACTGGACGATTTGCGGTCATGCGGCATGCCTGACGGGGTGTTGGCGCGCGCAAGGCGGTCGTTGCTGGACTATCTGGCGGTGACGTGCGCGGGGGCGAGGTTCCAGGAAGGGAAGTTGCGGGAATATCTGGCGTTCGCGGAGCCGGAGGCGGGGAAATGCGCGGCCATCGGGACGGGGCGGCGGATGGCGCTCAAGGAGGCGGTGTTCCTGAACGGGTTGAACGGGCATGCGCTGGATTTTGACGACGGGACCAATTCGGGCATCATCCATCTGGGGTCGCCCATTTTTTCGCTGCTGCTGCCGCTGGCGCAGCGGTACGGGAAGGGCGTGGAGGAGGTGCTGCGGGCGGCGGTGCCGGGGTACGAGGCGTCGTATACGCTGGCGATCTCGATCCAGCCGGGGCACAAGGCGCTGGGGTTCCATGCGACGGGGACGTGCGGGACGATCGGGGCGACGCTGGCGGCGGCTGAGTTGCTGGGGTTCGGGGCGGAGGAACGGTTCCGGGCGTTTGCGGCGGCCTGCGCGGCGGCTTCGGGGATGCTGATGGTGCTGGACGAGGGCTCCGAGCTGAAGCCGTACAACGTGGCGAAGACGGCGCTGCTGGCGCTGTGCAGCCTTCAACTGGGCAAGGCGGGCTTCCGGGGGCATCCCGATCCGCTGGGCGGGGCGCGCGGGTTCTTCAAGATGATGGCGGGGCGACCGGACGTGGAACTGAAGCCGATGCGGCTCAACGGAACGCACGCCATTCTGAAGAGCTACACGAAGCCGTACGCGTCCTGCCGCTACACGCATCCGGCCGTCGAGGCCGCCATCCGCCTGCGGGCGGAGGTCGCGGCGGACGAGGTGGAGGAAATCGATGTGCGGACGTACAGCCTGGCGGTGGCCGGGCACGACCACACGGACATCCAGGGGCCGTATTCGGCCAAGATGAGCATCCCGTTCGCGACGGCGGCGGGGTTGCTGTACGGGAAGGCGGGCTTGCAGGAGTTTTCGGAGGAGGCCGTTCGGCGCCCCGAGGCGCTGGCTCTGGCGCGGAAGGTGCGGGTGGAAGCGGACGAGGCTTTCAGCGCGGCGTTCCCCGGGATGCAGACGGCGGAGGTGACGGTGCGGACGCGGAAGGGGGATTTCAAGGCGCGCGTGGATTATCCGAAGGGGGAACCGGAGAATCCGCTGACGGATGCCGAATTCAGGGAACGGTACGACGGGCTGATGGAATATGCGGGCATCGGGAGGGATGTGCAGGAGCGCGTGTTCGGCGCGGTGTGGTCCGGCGGGGATGTGCGCGTGGATGATTTGTTGGGCGGGCTGTGAGAGACGGTCGGCAGAGGCGAGAACGGCTCGATGGCACAGGGCAAAACTCCCGTCCGAGATAGAAAAATCCG
>JAGAFI010000001.1 GCA_017612675.1 Bacteroidales bacterium | reverse complement strand
TGAAAAACTTTGTGCCGAAATCCTCGCCGCGTACAACAACGAAGGCGGTGCCTTCAAGCGCAAGGAGGACATGCACAAGATGGCGGAAGCAAACAAGGCCTTCGCCCATTTCCGCTTTTAGCCTGTTTTTGGTTAGTTAGATGGCTAAAAGGGACCTTTCATACACCCGGAACATCGGCATCATGGCCCACATCGATGCCGGCAAGACGACCACGTCCGAGCGTATCCTGTATTATACCGGAAAGACCCACAAAATCGGGGAGGTCCACGAAGGTGCCGCCACGATGGACTGGATGGTGCAGGAGCAGGAGCGGGGGATTACCATCACTTCTGCCGCCACCACCGCTTTCTGGCATTACAACGGGGATACCTATCAGATCAACCTGATTGATACCCCGGGCCATGTCGATTTCACCGTCGAGGTGGAGCGCTCGCTCCGTGTCCTGGACGGTACGATTGCCACGTTCTGCGCCGTCGGGCGTGTCCAGCCGCAAAGTGAGACGGTCTGGCGCCAGGCGGACAAGTATGGCGTTCCGAAAATCGCGTATGTAAACAAAATGGACCGGGTCGGTGCCGACTTCCTCGCGTGCGTGGAAGAAATCAAGGCGAAACTCGGGGCCAATGCGGTGCCCATCTGCCTCCCCATCGGGGCGGAAGAGAAATTCCAGGGCATCGTGGATTTGCTTTCCAGAAAAGCAATCTATTACACCAGCGACGAAGAACTCGTGAATTACGTGTGCAAGCCCGTGCCGGACGAGATGCAGGATGCCGTGGCCCTGTGGCGGGACAAGCTCGTGGAGGCGGCGGCGGAGTGTGACGAGACGCTCATGGAGAAGTATTTCGAGGACCCGGACTCCCTGACCGAAGAGGAAATTATCGCGGCGTTGCGCAAGGGTACGATTGCCATGCAAATCGTCCCGGCCTGCTGCGGCTCTTCGTTCAAGAACAAGGGGGTGCAGTTCCTGCTGGATGCCGTGATGCGTTATCTCCCCTCCCCCCTCGATGTCGGCGAGACGAAGGCTACCAATCTGGCGAATGACCAGGAGGTGCGGCTTCCCGTTTCCGAAACGGCGCCGTTCTGCGGACTGGTCTTCAAGATTGCGACGGATCCTTTTGTCGGACGCTTGGCGTATATCCGCGTTTATTCGGGACATCTCGATGCGGGTTCATACGTCCTCAATGCGCGTTCCGACAAGAAGGAACGGGTGGCCCGCCTGTACCAGATGCACTCCAACCACCAGAATCCCATCGATTTCGTGGAGGCCGGGGATATCTGTGCGGCGGTCGGCTTCAAAGACCTGCGCACGGGCGATACCATCTGTGCGGAAGGCCGTCGCTATTCCCTCGAATCCATGGAATTCCCGGATCCGGTCATCGGCATCGCCGTCGAGCCCAAGACGCAGAAAGACCTCGACAAACTCGGGGTGGCCCTCTCCAAGCTCGCGGAAGAAGACCCGACGTTTACCGTCAAGTCCGACAACGAGACCGGCCAGACCGTCATCAGCGGGATGGGCGAGTTGCACCTCGATATCATCGTGGACCGTCTGCGCCGCGAATTTGGCGTGGAAATCAACCAGGGTGCGCCGCAGGTGAACTACAAGGAGACCATCACCGCTTCCGTCCAGCACCGCGAAGTCTTCAAGAAGCAGACGGGCGGTCGGGGCAAGTTCGCAGACATCATCGTGGAAATCGGCCCTGCCGACGAGGGTGTCATCGGGCTCCAGTTCGACAACCAGGTGAAAGGCGGCAACGTGCCGAAAGAATTTGTTCCCAGTGTACAGAAAGGCTTCGAATCCGCGATGGCCAACGGTGTCCTCGCCGGATACGAAGTGCAATCCCTGAAAGTCACCCTGCTGGATGGTTCCTACCATCCGGTGGACTCTGACCAGCTCTCCTTTGAACTTGCTGCCCGTATGGCGTTCCGGCATGCCTGCCCCAAGTGCAAGCCCGTCATCCTCGAGCCCATCATGAGCCTCGAAGTCGTGACGCCGGAAGATTATATGGGAGACATCGTCGGCGACCTGAACCGCAGGCGCGGCCAGATTGTGGCGATGGATTCCACAGCCAACGGCGCCCGCATTGTCAAGGCATACGTGCCGCTTGCCGAGCAGTTCGGCTATGTGACCGTGCTCCGCACCCTCTCTTCGGGGCGTGCGACCAGTACGATGACCTTCGACCATTATGCGCAGGTGCCGCCTGCCATGGCAAAGGACATCGTGGAAAAGAGCGGGTACCGCCTTGGTGATGAGGAGGAGTAACCAAAAGATGATTAAAATTATTTGATATGAGCCAAAAAATCAGAATTAAACTCAAGTCTTTCGACCATATGCTCGTGGACAAGTCCGCGGCTAAGATCGTTGATACGGTGAAATCCACAGGCGCGAAAGTGAATGGTCCCATTCCCCTTCCGACCAATAAGAAGATTTTTACCGTCAACCGCTCGACCTTCGTGAACAAGAAGGCCCGCGAGCAGTTTGAGCTCGATTCCTACCGCCGCCTGCTCGATATCGACGACAGCAACGCCAAGACCGTTGATGCGTTGATGAAGCTTGAGCTTCCTTCCGGCGTGGAGGTCGAAATCAAGGTCTGACGACGTTTTCCGGATACTTGCCGCGCCGCCTGTGTGTCGCGCCTGCATGGGTGTCGCATTCCGGCGGCGGTAAGTGTTATCCGTGGACCGGTCCCTTCGCTCAGTTGGTCAGAGCAGCGGACTCATAATCCGTGGGTCACAGGTTCAAGCCCTGTAGGGACCACGAAAGAACCCGACGCAATGCGCCGGGTTCTTTCGTGGCCCGCTGGGCATTTTGTATTGGGGGAAAGGGTTTCCCCAAGCCCTTTTCGGTCGCTGTCGCTCCGTTTGTGGTGGACGCAATGCGCCGGGTTCTTTCGTGGCCCGTTGGGCATTTTGTATTGGGGAAACGGATTTCCCCAAGCCCTTTGACGGGGCGCTGCCCCGTAACGTCCCCGCGGCGGACTAG
>JAGAFI010000124.1 GCA_017612675.1 Bacteroidales bacterium | reverse complement strand
CGAATAAATCCGCCGCCCATATGATGTCTTCTCCGGCGGAACCGATGATATCGGAACGCGGCGAAAAGAAGTACAGTGAACTCCATATCAGATCGGGCCGGTCACCGGCCAGACTCTCTTTCAGTTCTTCCGGGTTTTCGGCCCAGACGATCCGGCAGTCGAGACCGGATGCCAGAATTGCGTCCCGTATTGCTTCGGTTACATGCATGTCTCCCCAGCCTTGCGCATCGCCGGCCGGTCCGGTTACAAGAACAATTTTCCGTTTCATATTATTGCCACTCCCTGATGATTTTACTTAGTCCTCTGGCGATATTATGCAAAATTCCGAAATCAATCAACTGCGTTTTTTCATCCAGATAGTATTTCGCCGTTTCGATTGAGAAAACGCATACTCTGTCATCGTGTTCCACCAGGCTTCTTCCGAAGTCGCCGCCGGAAAAAGGGCAGTTTTCCAAAGTATGGTTTGCCAACCCCGGCACCTCAATGGAACGGATCTGCCGGATCAGCTGGTCGGCCTTGCTCCGGAACCGCGGAAGAACGTTCCGGGTCCCCACACAGAACAGAGGTACAGGGTCCAGTCCTTTTTCCGCTGCTTCGCTGCGTACGACACGGATGGCCCTTTGCAGGTCCTGCCAGGCGGAAGTATGCTTCGCCAGCCCTTTCGGGCGGGGAGTGCGGTATTTCATCGTGACGACCGGGATGCCCTTGGCATTGAGATATCGCCGTGCCGGGGTCACTTCGAAACTTTCCGGGCCGTTGCCCACATAGGCTCCGCCCGAGTAGATGATCTGGATCGCGTCGGTGGTGCGGTGTTCCGGAATGTACCATTCGATGTAGGGCTCGCACTGGTGTTCCTGGGCATCCGGCATGGATCCTTCGGGCCAGATGGCCTCCTTGCTGTACGTTGTGGGTACAAGGTCTTCCGGGAAGCGGTCCATCAAGGATTCCGGGGTCTCGATGGAGCCGAGATATCCCATCTGTCGCATGAATTCCACGCCGCGTTCGAAGCCGTAGGCTCCGTGTCCCTTGCCGGGATACAGATGCAGTTCGGCCGGGACGCCCATGCGCCGCAGCTGCCGGTAGACCAGTGTGGAGCCGTTGGGCGAGTAGGGGTCCGCGCCGCCATGGTGCAGGCTCATCGGGCAGGTCTTGGCATCAAAGGGAAATACGCTGCTCAAGCTCACGTCCATCCCGTATCCTTCGCGGGTGGCCGGGGTGCCCGCTTCACCGTCCGTGGTGACATAGGCGGGCGCATTGACGATGGCCCAGTTGAGGTGACAGGGAAGCGTATCGAGATCGTCCACGCGTTCGTAGGTCCGCGTGAGGGAACCCGTGGCCAGCAGCAGGGCGAGATGCGACCCGGCGGACATCGAAATGACGCCGATATTCTCCGGGTCGTAGCCGCGCCGGGCGGCTTCGCTGCGCACCATGCGCACGGCCCGTTGCCCGTCTTCCCATGCGGTCTGATAGATGGGGAGGCTGTGCGGACGGGGTGTCCGGTACACGAAATTGACGCACTGCACGCCCAGTTTTGTCAGCTCATCTCTCCAGTAATCAATGAGATGCATATCACAGCAGCACTCATAAGAGCCGCCGGAAATAAGGATCATGCAGGTCTGTTTGGCCACACTGTCGGCCGGGGCGGGGAACCATTCGAGATAGGGAATGCGGTGTGTGTCCGCGTCGAATCCGGGCGCGCGTGATTCGGAGGTCATCGCCGCAATCTGGTGGGGCTGCCGGTCCGGCATCTGCCCGTCGGGCCAGAGATATTCGCGCTCTTGTGCCGCTAGCGGCAGCCAGCAAAGCAGAAAAAGGAGGGAGAGGCTTCTCTTGAAGACGGGACTCATTTCGCCTTCTTCATTTTCATCGCCGGAAATTCCAGCTTCACCTCGCCCAGGTTGAAAGGATTGTTGTCCTTTTGGCTCTTGACGGGTTCGATGCCCTTGACGATGGTGCTGTCCGTCGCGAACAGCCCGCCGTTTGCCGGACCGTCGATATCCTGATAGATAGCCTTGATCGAGGCTGCCGGGTCGCCGTCTGTCCGGATGCTCCACAATCCTTCGCCGTCCGTCATGACGATGGGCCCGAATGCGTAGCCGACGCCGGTACTGTCCCCGGGTTCCATCCGCTCGAGAGTTACCTCGATTCCTTCGACGGGCTTTCCTGCCTCGTCGGTCACCTTGCCCTTGAGTTCGTAGGATACGGTGGGTACTCCGTACATGCAGACAATGTCCTGGCTGCCGCCCTTGCATCCGGCACTGATGCCGAGCAGGGCCGCAAGCATGGCGAAAAGGCCTAAGCCTTTGGATTTTCCGTTGCGTTTCATGGCGTATGGGGAATTATTCTTCAAAGATACGAAATATTTTTTTGTTATCTTTGTAAAGATATCTGGCTGCCGCATGAAAACACGCCGAATCCCCAATACCTACGTCATCATCGCCCTGATCATCGCCCTGTGCGCCGTGGCGACCTGGTTCGTGCCGGGCGGACAGTATGTGAAGGCCGATGACGGAAGCCTGGTCTACGAGCGGGTGGAACACGCCCCGCAGACCTGGCAGGTCTTTTCGGCCATTTACCACGGCTTTGTCAAGCAGGCCGGCATCATCGTGTTCATCCTGGTGGTGGGCGGCGCCTTCTGGCTGCTCAATGCCACGGGTGCCGTCGCCTCCGGCATCAGCCGCTTCATCGCAAGGGTGGGGAAGCGCGACACCTGGGTGCTCGTGGCGGTGACGGTGCTCTTTTCCCTGGCCGGCGCCGTCTTCGGAATGAGCGAAGAGACGATTCCTTTCGTGGGTATCGTCGTTCCGCTGGTGGTTTCGATGGGCTATGATGCCGTGATGGGCATGCTGGTCGTCTATGTGGCGGCGAATGTAGGCTTCTCGAGCGCGTTCCTGAACCCTTTCACGGTGGGAATCGCCCAGGGCATGGCGGAAATCCCGCTGTTCTCAGGCATGGGCTACCGACTGTTCTGCTGGGCGCTGCTGACGCTGCTGCTGGTGGTTTTCGTGGTGGTATACGCCCGCCGCACGAAACGGGTCGGGGCCACGGAGCAGGCGGCTGTCGCGGACCCGGCCGGACTCACGCGACGGCAGGCTTGGATCCTGGTCATGCTGCTGCTGACCGTGGTGATGCTGGTTGTCGGCGTTACCTGCTGGGAGTGGTACCTGCCCGAGATCACAGGTCTCTTCCTGCTGATGGGCATTGTCTGCGGCGTCATCGCCGGGTTCTCGGCCAACAGGATTGCCGAAGAGTTGATCGCTGGTGCCAAGGATATCCTTTCGGCCGCCCTTGTTGTGGGCTTTGCTTCCGGCATCATCATTATCCTGCAGGACGGGCGCATCGTGGACAGCATCCTCCATTCCATGCAGGAAGGACTCGACGGAACGGGGCCTCTGGCTTCGCTTTCCGCGATGTACGGCATCCAGGCGGTCATCAATTTTATCATTCCGAGCGCGACGGCAAAGGCTGCCATCACCATTCCGATCATGGCGCCTTTCTCCGACCTGGTCGGCGTTTCGCGCCAGGCCATGGTGCTCGCCTTCCAGTTCGGCGACGGCTTCACCAACATGATCACGCCAACGTCCGGCGTGCTGGTCGCCGCCCTGGCATGGCCCGGATTCCCTACACGAAGTGGGTCAAATGGGCCTGGAAGATGGTCGTCGTGCTGCTCGTCCTCGGTTTCCTGCTGCTGCTTCCTACCGTCCTCTTCTCCATCCCTGAGTTCT
>JAGAFI010000123.1 GCA_017612675.1 Bacteroidales bacterium | reverse complement strand
TATTGCGCCATTCCTTTCATCCGCGGGGCGCATCGTTCCGTCCCGGTGGAAGACCTGGTGCAGGAGGCCCGTTCCCTGGCTGCCGAGGGGGTTCGGGAATTGATTTTAATCGCGCAGGACACGACATATTATGGTTTGGACCTGTACGGGCGCCGGGCGCTGGCGGAATTGATTCGCGCCTTGTCCGGCATCCCGCAAATCGCGTGGATTCGCATCCATTATTCCTATCCCGCCCAGTTCCCGCAGGACGTACTGGCGGAGATGGCGCACAATCCGAAAGTGTGCAAATACCTGGATATCCCGCTCCAGCATGTGTCCGATGCCGTCCTGTCGGCGATGCACCGGCACGTGGACGGGGCGCAGACCCGCCGCCTGATGGCGCAGCTCCGCGCACAGGTCCCCGGGCTTGTCCTGCGGACGACGATGATTGTGGGACATCCCGGTGAGACGGAAGCGGATTTCGGGGAGTTGCTGGACTTTGTCCGCGAGACCCGTTTCGAGCGGCTGGGCGCGTTCATCTATTCGGAGGAAGAAGGGACATACGGAGCGGCCCATTATGCCGACGACATTCCTGAGGCGGAGAAGCGGAGACGGCTGGATGCCCTGATGACGCTGCAGGCCGGGGTTTCGCTTGCCTGCAACCGCGCCCGTATCGGGACCGTCGAGACGGTGCTGGTCGATGACCGGGCCGGGGACATGCTGGTCTGCCGTTCCCAGTACGAGAGTCCTGAAGTGGACGGCGAAATTTTGGTCCCGGCCATGGACGGTGACGAAAAAATCATCGGCAACTTCCTCCGTGTGCGGATTGTGGATGCCGATGAATATGATTTGCGGGCAGAAAGAATCAGCGCTTGTTGAGTGCGGCTGTCTTTTCCAGGTCCAGCGCGTCGGCCAGGATGCTGATGGGGTTTTGGACCTGGTATCCGGTGGACATTTCGATTTGCCATTTGCAGGTTTCGCATTCGCAGGCGACGAAATCCGGATTCTCGCGGCGGATTTGCTCGAACAGGGCTTCTCCGATGGCCTGTGACGTACGGAAATTCTCTTTTTTGAAACCATAGGTGCCGGCGATGCCGCAGCAGTTGCTGTCCAGGACGGTCAGTTCCAGGCCCGGGATTTGCCGCAGCAGCCAGACGGTGAAAATGCCGAGTCCGAGCCTTTCCTGGTGGCAGGGACAGTGGTAGGCGGCTTTCGCCCGGTAATCCGGTTTCCAGACGGCGCGTATGGTGCCGCTTTCCAGTAGTTTGTATAAGAATTTCTCCGCGAGGACGATATGGTCGCGTACGTCGGCGTTGTCGAGGCCGAGCACGTGCGGATACTCGTCCTGCAGGGTCAGCGTGCAGGTGGTGCTGACCGTGACGACGTCCCGGCCCGCCCGGACGGCATCCCGCAGCAGGCCCAGGTTGTGTGCCCCGTCCTTGCGGGCGCTTTTTTCCATGCCGTTCACGATTTTCGCCACGCCGCAGCAGCGCTCGCCCGGCAGCAGCTGCATCCCGATGCCGAAGGCGTTCATCACCGCCACGAAGTCTTTTCCGAGCGAGGGGTAGTTGTAGTTGGCATAACAGCCGTGGAAGTAGCTGATTTGCAGGGCGTAATCCGCCTGGCGGCTCTGGGCGTTCCGCTTGAACCACGCTTCAAAGGTGCGTGGCGACCAGGTGGGGAAATTGCGCCGTTTGTCCACCCCGAGTACGCTGTCCATCAGGGTTTTGACGGGAGCAAGTCCCAGCGAGAAATTGACGGCTGGAGCGATGGCGCCGGCTGTCTTGCCCATCAAATCCGTATTGGCGAGGATGAATTCGCGCAGGTGGGGACGGTGGGCGCCGTAGCGGAGTTTCGCTTCCTGAATCAGGTCGCCGATGCGCACCCCGGACGGGCAGGCGACTTCGCAGCGCTTGCAGTTCAGGCAGTATTTCAGGGCGTCGTCATAGAACAGCCCGTTTTTCAGCCGGTAGCGTTCCCCGTCCGGCCCGGATTTCTTGGGGCCGCCGTAGCGCGGGGCATGGCGCATCACCGGGCAGACGGTGTTGCAGATGGAACATTTCAGGCAATGTTCAAAATTATCCTTGCTGATGGAACTTTCCTGCATGGCTATTCCAGCATGTATCGTGAAACTTCTTCGGCGCTTTGGCGGATGGCGTCCGCCTGGCCGCTGAGCCCTTCCCGGACTTCCCCGGCCACAAACAGGTTTTCAAGCGGCTGCCCGTGCAGCAGGCCCCGTCCGTTCCGGGTGATGACCCCGAAATCCAGAAACGCTTGCCGGGCATGGAAGGACTCGTCCGCCCGGTCTCCGAATCCGGGGGTCTGGCGTACATCCAGGCCAAAGATCGGCTCATAGACATGTTCCATGTCGGCGATGAGTCCGCAGGAGAAGAATTTGCCCGTGGCCAGGATGAAATCATCCGCTTCCAATGCAATGTCCCCGAGCCGTTCCGTGCGGACGGAGCAGACCCGGTTTCCCCGGACGGTGCCGGAAATGACGCGGTCTCCGGGGAGGATGGTTCCGCCGAGCCGCTCGAATTCCCCGCGGTCTTCTCCGCTCAGGGACAGGCCGCGGGCGATGACGACACAGGCCTTGCCGCTCTTTTGCAGCAGGGTGGCGGCGGTCATGCCTGCCAGGCCGCCCCCGATGATGACGACGTCAAATTTCATCCTTGTAAACCTTGTGCATGTATTCCATTTCCCGCAACGTATCTCCCCATGCGACGGCTTTCATGCCTTTCCACCGTTCTTCCACATATTGCATTTCCAGCGCCTTGGCCTGTCCGGGGCAGCCCAGCGCTTCGGCGAGGGCGCTTGCCGCTTTCCGGATGCAGAGGGAACCCTGGCAGGTCCCCATGCCGATGCGGGTGCGCCGCCGCACGTCCAGCAGGTTCTTTACCCCGAGCTCGCGGACGGCATAGCGGATTTCCGACATGGTGACGTGTTCGCATTCGCAGACCAGTTCGTTGCTGGCTTCGGTGCTGAAATCCAGCAGGGGAAGCCGGTCTCCGACCCGTCCGTAGGCGGCTTTCTGTCCCATCGTACGGGCTTTCCCGGGCTTGGCGTCCCCGGAGCCCGGCAGGGCTCTTCTGTCCGTTTCACAAGGACGGCTGCAGCC
>JAGAFI010000122.1 GCA_017612675.1 Bacteroidales bacterium | reverse complement strand
TCCTTGTAGTCCGTGGCCTCCAGGGCCGACTGCTCCGGGAGGATGCACCCGCGGAGCCCCAGCGTGGAGGCTAGCTCCACCATGGGCAGCGAGCCGCTTACCGGGCGGATGCTGCCGTCCAGCCCCAGTTCGCCCATGATGAGGAACTGTTCCAGCAGCGGCAGTTCGCGCTGCCCGGACGCCACGATGACCCCCAGGGCGATGGGGACGTCGTAGCCGCTGCCCTGCTTGTGCATGTCGGCGGGTGCCAGGTTGATGACAATCTTCTTGCCGGGAATATGGAACCCCTTGGACTGCAGGGCGGTGACCGTCCGGAGCAGGCTTTCCTTCACCGCCACGTCGGCAAGGCCCACCAGGTGGATGCCGATCCCGAGGGTGATATTTACTTCGATGGTAACGGGTACAGCGCTGATACCCACGCATTTGGCGCCGTGTATGAAGACCAGCATCTCTTATTGGATTTGAAGGGAGGTAAAACGGCCGTTGAAAGTATAAGTATCCACCCACACACTGTCGATGGTGGCATGGAGCACCTGGTGCGTGTTGCCGTCGGCGGCGGTGAGCGCGGCGGAGAAGCGGCCCGCACGGAAGTCCGCACAGCGGGAAGAGGTCATCCGGTAAGGGCCGGGCGGCAGCTCCAGCTTCCGTTTGTCCAGGGTGATGGCATTCACCCGCTGCTCATCCACGGGATGCAGCAGGACGGCCGCCACCGTCCCGTCTCCGTCGCGGTAGAGCGCCAGCGGCGGCAGCGCACCGGAATCGGCGTACAGGTTATGGCTGCCTGCCCGGTACCAGTAACGGTATGGCTGCATGCCGGACACAATACTGTATCCTTTGACAATCAGGCGCTTATCATCTGGTACCAGGCGACACGCGTGCGGCGTTTCCGCGTCCAGGAAGCCCAGCGGCTCCGCTGTGTCGCCCCGCAGAAGACGGACACTGCCTGCCGATGCCGACAGCCGCTCGCAGCGGTATACATCGCCCTCGAAAACCCTTACGTCGTAGAGCAGGTCCACTTCGCCGGCGCGGAGCGTCTGCACGAGTTCGTCGCCCCGCATGACGTGGTACTCCCAGCCCAGGCTTTCCGCCTGTTTGACCGGCAGCGCATAGGTGAAATAGACATCATTCCCGTCGAGGGAAAAAGCCCCGCCCGGCCAGTCCGGGTCCGGCGGCACACACAGGACAGTGCCGACGGACGATGCGTAAACCTCCTTACCATCGATCCGGTAACTGAAGCCGCCCTGCCCCGGGCGCTGCCCCAGGGTATGCACCCGGCCGTCGAGCACCAGGAAACCGCGGTAGAGTTCCTCCCCGGGATAGCTGAACTGCTCCCGGCCGTTGCAGGCGACCACCATCTGACCATTTTCGAAGGCGTCGGTCCAGAGATTTCCCTCCACCACGCGGTGGCGGTCTGGCTCCGGCGTTCCGTCCACGGGCAGGCGCAGCTGCTCCTCCCCGTTCTTATAGAGGACGAGCTCAGCGCCGGTGACCACCGAATCCCGCCAGGGAACCCCCTCCGGAAACTGGAAAGCCGTCAGATACTCGTCCGGAAGACGCTCTCCGGGGGTATCGGGGCCGGACACCGGCTCCGGGGCGCCGGCCTCTTCCTGCCGCTCTTCCCGGGCAAAGCGGTCCTGTTCATGCATCCACCGGGGCATGGCATCAAAAAGCGGCTTGCGGCAGGAAACACCGGCCGCAAGCAGGAGGAAAGACACAATCAACTTACGCATGGCTCACAGTCTTTTGGGCCGCAAGGAACGAAAAGAAGGCCGCATTTCCTACAGGCGGCAGAAAAATACCATGGTATCACACGAAAAATCTGCGGTTTTTTACGATTTGGACGATTTTGCCATTTTGTGTATTTTTGTGCATATGATTACCTACCCGAACGTAAAAATCAACCTGGGGCTGCAGGTGCTGCGGAGGCGGCCGGACGGCTATCATGATCTGGAAACGCTCTTCGTGCCCTACATGGGCTATTCGGACTGCCTGGAAGTTATTACCGGGGAAGACTATTCCCGTACGCTGGGCGGGCTCCGGGATCGCTATACGGAACTGGCGCAGGCCATCTCGCCGGACGGGAAACTGATGATCAGCATCGCCCGGAAAGAAGGGGTGGACTGGGATCCGCTGAAAGACCTCTCGGCCCGTGCCTACGAACTTTTGGCCGCCGGCTATAAGTTGCCGCCCATGAAGATTTTCCTGGAAAAACGTTCGCCTGTAGGCGCCGGACTGGGGGGGGGTTCGGCGGATGCCGCCTTCGCGCTGCGGATGATTGCAGAGCGGGCCGGGCTGGCGCTGACGAATGAGGAACTGGCCGCCTATGCCGCCCGGCTCGGCAGCGACTGTGCCTTCTTCGTCTATAACCGTCCCATGTTGGGAAGGGGCCGCGGTGAAATCCTGGAGCCCTTCGACATCGACCTTTCTGCCTATCGCCTGGAGGTTACGGTACCGGAAGGCATTTCCGTGTCGACGGCCGAGGCTTACCGGGGAATCGTCCCCCATGTGCCCGAAAAGCCGCTCCGGGAACTG
>JAGAFI010000121.1 GCA_017612675.1 Bacteroidales bacterium | reverse complement strand
TCTCCGAAATCAACGGAGAGGTCATCATGGGCAAGACCAAGCGTGGCAACCGCGAAATCGTCGTCAAGAACAAGTCCGGCGTCGAGAAGCACTACCTGGTGCCCCTCTCGAAGCAGATCCTTGTCCAGGAGAACGACTACGTGAAAGCGGGCACCCCGCTGTCCGACGACGGCATTTCCCCGTCCGACATCCTCAACATCCTCGGGCCGGTCAAGGCGCAGGAATACATCGTGAACGAAGTGCAGGCCGTTTACCGTCTGCAAGGTGTGAAAATCAACGACAAGCACTTCGAAATCATCGTGCGCCAGATGATGCGCAAGGTGGAAATCACGCACCCCGGCGACACCGAGTTCCTGCAGGAAGAGCTGGTGGACAAGTGGAAGTTCATGGATGCCAACGACCGGGTGTACGGCAAGTACTACGTCCTGGCGCCCGGCGACTCTCAGAAGTTCAGCGAAGGCGACATCATCAGCGCCCGTGACATGCAGACGGAGAACGCCTCCCTCGAGCGCCAGGGCCTCAAGCCGCTGCTGACCCGCCCGGCACAGCCTGCCACGGCACGGCTTGTGCTCCAGGGAATCACCCGCGCGGCCCTCAAGACGGACAGCTTCATGTCCGCCGCCTCCTTCCAGGAGACGACGAAGGTGCTCAGCGAAGCCGCTATCCGCGGTCGGGTGGACTACTTGGAAGGCCTGAAGGAGAACGTCATCTGCGGCCACCTGATTCCGGCAGGCACGGGCCTGAAGGACTATCAGGACATCATCGTAGGCCGTACGGACGCCCAGGAACAAGCGGCGCTCAACGAGCTTTGATGCGTTTTTTTCGATACGGGCCGGTTGTCTGATGCGACCGGCCCGTATTTTTTTGTATATTTACAACCATGATTAAGAAAATAGCTATCGAAGGCGTGCGGCCCGAATCCATTCCGGCCCTGCTGCGGGACAACCGAGTCCCTTATGAAACCGTTTCGACGGTGAACTGGCCGGCGGAATTCCCCTACGCTCCGGACGCCCGCTTCGCCGTGGCGCACACCGGGAAAGAGTTCCTGCTGCACTACATTGTCCGCGAGGCGCGTTCCCGCGCTGCCGCCGACACGGACGGCGGACGGGTGTGGGAAGATTCCTGCATGGAGTTTTTCCTCGCGCCGGATCCGGCGGGGTATTACAACATCGAATGCAACTGCATCGGGCGGATGGTACTGGGCTACGGAACAGGCCGCCATGGCCGGGAAGCCGCCGGAGAAGATGTCTTCCGCGCCATCCGTCGCTGGACATCCCTGCCGCCGCAGCCTTTTGCAGAAAAAGCCGTGGACGAATGGCAGGTCGCCCTCGCCATCCCCGTCGCCTGCCTGTTCCGCCACGCTTTCGACAAGGTGGACGGCATGCAGGCCAAAGGCAATTTCTACAAATGCGGAGACTTGTTGTCCACCGTCCATTTCACGACCTGGGCGCCTATCAGGACCGAACACCCGGACTTCCACCGGCCCGAATATTTCGTCCCCCTCTCATTCGAATAATCCTTATTTCCTGAAACCATGACCGATATCAAAACCGTAGCCGCCCAGTTCGCCCTGGAAGGGCGCATCGCCTCCATCAAACCCCTGGGGGACGGCTTCATCAACGACACCTTCGTCATCCGCACCCACGGCGGCCCCCGCTACATCCTGCAGCGCAAGAACCACCACGTCTTCCCCGACGTGCCCGCCATGATGGACAACATCGTCGCCGTGACGGAGCATATCAAGAAAAAAGTGGCGGACCCCCTGCGCGAAACCCTAACCGTCATCGACACGAAAGACGGCAAGCACTATTACAAGGACGCAGAGGGCTGTTTCTGGGCCGTCTGCCTGTTCATCGAAGACACGGTGACACACGATGTCGCCGACACGCTGGAACTTGCCCGGCAGGGCGGCATCGGCATCGGGCATTTCCAGGCCCTGCTCGCTGATTTCACCCGGCCGCTGGCGGAAGTCATCAAGGGCTTCCACAACATCCGCTGGCGTTTTATCCAGTGGGACGAATCCCTGCAGAAGGACGCCGCAGGCCGCAAGGCGGAAGTGGCGGAAGAGATTGCCTTCATCGAAGGGCAGCGGGAACGGATGCTGGATTTCTGGAGCCGCGTGGAAAGCGGGGAGATTCCGATGCGGGTCACCCACAACGACACCAAGCTCAGCAACATCCTCTTTGACAAGAAAAGCGGGAAAGTGCTCTGCGCCATCGACCTGGATACCGTGATGAGCAGCACTTCACTTAATGACGTGGGCGACGCCATCCGTTCCTACGCCAACGCCACGGTGGAAGACGACCCGGACTACGCCAAGGTGGGCATCCGGCTCGACATGTTCGAAGCCTACATGGAAGGTTACCTGTCTGAACGGGCGGCAAGCCTGAGCGACTCCGAAAAGCAGTGGCTCGCGTTCGCACCGCTCTACATCACCTACGAGCAGGTGCTCCGCTTCCTGATGGATTACATCGACGGCGACACCTATTACAAAATCAAGTACCCCGCCCACAACCTTGTACGCACACGATCCCAGATGGCGCTGTTCCGCAGCATGGACGCGAACTACGCCAAGATGCAGGAAATCGTGAAGAAGTACCTGTAGGCGCAGCGGACACTACCCATCCTTTTACCGCCCGGTTTCTGGCAGCTTGTGCAGAGACCGGGCGGCAAAGCATGATTCCGAAACGCTATCAGTTCGGATTGCGGATGACGATGACGGATTTCTGGCTCATGTTGCGGATATAGGACTCCTGGTCCGCCCATGTGCGGGTTTCGATATAGCCGAAATAGCCGTCGCTGCTGTCCACGCCGTTGTAGTAATCGCCCAGGCTGTTGGCCACCTGGAGGGTCGTTCCGTTTTCCGTAATCTCATAAGGGAGTTCGTAATGCCCCCACTGGTTGCGGTAATACAGGTGGAAGAAAATGGCCGTCTTGGGATTGGCCATCCACTGACCGATCTGCCAGCGGGTGACCGCCGAATAATTGTACAGGGTCATCGTCAGGCTGTAGCCGTAATTGCTGTTGAAGCGGGCCAGGGCCGTTGCAAGACCGTCCGTGCCGGTGCCATTCTCCGTCGTACCCGCCCAGGAAGCCAAGGTGCTTTCTTTCATGTCAATCCCCGTAATTTTGTATATACACTGCATCAGGGAATGCGGGCCGCAGTTGTAGCCGTTGATTTGGGCAAGATAGCCGGGCTTCTGCTCCAGATGGATACCTTCCTGCACCCATGGGCTGGGATAATTTGTTTCGGGCTCGGTGTAATTGAACAGTTCGATATCAAAGGCGTGATTTCCGACCGTACTGATGATATTCGTGGTGATGTTGTTGTCCACGAGATACTTGTAGAAGCGGGCGGCAATCAGGAAACTCCGCTCCAGACAGCAGTAGCCGGTATAACCGGACACTTGCCCGCTGGTATACGCGCAATAATTGGCAAAACGGGAATTGTTGCCCGCATAGGTATTCTGGCGGGTCGAAACGTTCTGAATGAAATTCCACGTACAGACGCCACCGCTGACACCTAACGCCGCAGGCTCCGAATACGGGTTCGAACTCCAGCTGTACGCACGGGGCGAAGGAACCGCCGCGGTCAGGGAACCGCCGGCAGCAAAGGCCAATAGTCCCTGGTTGGCAATATCGTACATCTGCGCCTTGGTATAGGTGGTCCCGCCCACTGTGATGGTGGTGTTCGACGGGACATAATGCCCTGTCACCACCTCCTGCCCGACAGAGAGACCGGAAGCGGTATGGCTTTCCCACACGTCAAGAATTCCCGCAAAAGCCGTGGCAAAATCCAGCATCGTCACGGTCGCGGAAGCATTTTGGGAAACGGTCGCGGACACGATTGTCTGCGAACCCGCCCGGAAATCCACCACTGCACTGCGGGCGCTTGCCCCGTTGGCTATGGCGGTCAGCGTGACGGTGGTCGTCCCCGCATTCCCGGAAGCCGGGCTGATGGACAGCCAAGATGCGTCTGCCACCGCTGTCCACGCTTCCGTCGCCGTCACGGTAAGGTCCGTGGAACCGCCGGCGGCAGCGATGGCGGGAGGCGCCACCGTGCTGAGCCGAACCGGGACGCGGTACAGGTCCGCATCGAAATCCACATCCTGAAGCGCCGCGGCAAAGCCGGCGGTGATGCCGTTGGACACGATGTAGTCGAACACCCGTACCAGCAGCAGGTTCACCCGCTCCATGCACGTAGGGCCGACGGTTGTATATCCTGTCGGGTTGCCGCTCCCCCCGTAGAAATTGGCGAAGACGCCGCTGTGGTTGCCCAAATAGGTGAAGGCCCGGTCCAGGTGCCCTTTTGATGCCGTCGTCAGCAAATCAATCTTGGCAGATGTCAGCGTGCAGGGACCGCCGTTCCCGGGGCCTTCGTTGAAGCTGTTCTGCGGCCAGTTGCAGCTGGCGGGCGCTTCCGCCAGTGCGGTATTGAACATCGTACCGCCGCCCATCAGGCTTTGCAGCAGCTTGCCAGCCACATAGAACGCCTGCGCCTTGGTATAGTTGACGCCGTTCGCCGTCACGGTGATGTTGTGCGGGATATATTGCCCGTAGCCGTATTCCGCGCCCACCGCGGGATTCTCCCCGGCGAGGTCCACGATGGCCCCGGTGGTCGCATCCCACACGGCGAGTTCGCCTGCGAAGGCCTCTGCGAACGCCTCCGCCGCCGTCGGACGAGCAACCGCCCCGCTCATGTTCACCGACAGCTTGTTCAGGTCGTTCTCCACCAGCGTAATCCCGCTCTCGCCCGCGGCGATGCCGCCACGGTACCATGTCCCCGACGGGCAGTCCACGCGGATCTTCAGCACGCTGCCGGATGCAAGGCTCGCTCCCCAAGACGTGAAATACACTTTCAGCGTACCGGCAGGCTGCGCTTCGGCGTAACGAACCGTCACGCTCTCGCTCTCATCGGAGAATGTGCTCGTGGAGGCGCCCGTCGCCAGGTTGATTTCACGACCCCCCGCAAGCGTACAGCCTTCCGCCGTGATGGTCACCGAGCTGATGCTCTCCGGAACATTCGTCAGCGTCAGCTCATTGAGCGCCACCGCGCGACGGAACGTCACGTTCAGCGGGTTGGGAATCGCCGCGCTCGTCGCGGGAGTGGCCACCAGCAGGAACGCCGCCGGGTCATAGCTCTCCGGAACCGCTGTCTGCTCGGCGGGAAGCGTCATCACCACCGTCGAGGACGC
>JAGAFI010000120.1 GCA_017612675.1 Bacteroidales bacterium | reverse complement strand
TGATGACGGGCTTGCCGCCATATTCGATGAACTGCTTCAGGACGGTCTCGCCGTAGTCGTATTCCCGGTCCCGAAGGCCCGCGAAGGAGCGGATGGCGATGATGTCGCAGTAAGACGTCATCACGGGGATGGCCTCGCGCAGATGCTCCGACTTGTCGCCGTCCATCACCACGCCCATCTCCGTCTCCAGCTTCCAACTGTCCTGGCCGATGTTGAGCACGATGGGGCTCATGCCCAGGTTGAGCGCCGCTTTCTGGCTGCTAAGCCGGGTACGCAGGCTGCTGTTGAAAAAGACCAGCATGATGGTCTTGTTGCGTCCGAGGGTATCCCAGGCAAAGGGGGTGGCTTTCACCTGCTTCGCTTCGGCAAGCGCCGCACCCAAATCACCGATATCCGTTACATGGAAGAATTGTTTCATCTTTTTTCATTGATTATACCGACATTCCCGGTCCCGGACAGG
Source organism: Bacteroidales bacterium (assembly GCA_017612675.1). Taxonomy (GTDB): domain Bacteria; phylum Bacteroidota; class Bacteroidia; order Bacteroidales; family UBA932; genus Cryptobacteroides. The sequence continues at coordinate 5,028 of JAGAFI010000120.1, read as the reverse complement.
GTCGCCAGGCGACAGGGAGCAGGGCAACGGAAATGCATAACAACAACATCAGGCAACATTTTCTCCCGGGGCAAGCAACTCCCCGAATGCAGCAAGGAAGCGCCCGGCTTCCGCTTTCGTCAGGCAGAGCGGGGGCAGCAGGCGAATCATCCGTTTGCCGGCCACGCCGGTAAAGATATGTTTGTCCGCCAACAGGGCATGCCTGAGCGGGGCGATGTCTTCATTGAATTCCAGCCCGATCATCAGGCCGCGCCCCCGCACTTCGCGGATACGGGGCGACCGGGGCATCCCGGCCAGCAGGTACTCCCCGGCTTCCCGGGCGTTGTCTATCAAACGCTCCCGTTCCAGGATGTCCAGAACGGCCAGCGCCGCGGCCATGGCCAGGTGGTTGCCGCCGAAGGTGGTGCCGAGCATCCCCTTGACCGCCTTGAATGCGGGAGAGACCAGGATGCCGCCGCAGGGGAAACCGTTGGCGATGCCCTTGCCCATCGTGATGATGTCGGGACGGATGCCGTACCACTGGTGCGCGAAGAATTTTCCGGTCCGGCCATAGCCGCTCTGCACTTCATCCAGTATCAGGCACGCGCCGTAACGGCGGCACAGCGCCGCCAACTCCTGCATGAATGCAGCCGAGGGGACATGGATGCCCCCGCACCCCTGGATGCCTTCGATGATGACGGCGGCCACGTCACCCCCGCGCAAGGCCTGCTCCACGCCCGCCGCGTCCTCCAACTCGCAGAACGTCACTTTGTGGCAGGCGTTGAAAGGCGAAACGATGGCGGGATTGTCCGTCAGGGCAACCGCCCCGGACGTCCGCCCGTGAAAACTCCGGCGGAATGCGACGATGCGGTCCTTTCCGGTATGAAAAGACGCCAGTTTCGCCGCATTCTCATTGGATTCCGCGCCGGAATTGTCGAGGAACAGCGCATAATCCGCATAGCCGGACAGTTCGCCGAGCCGGTGCGCCAGTTCCTCCTGCAGCGGATTGCGGACGCTGTTGGAATAAAAACCGATTTTCTCCGCCTGCTCCGAAAGCGCCCGGACATAATCGGGATGGCTGTGGCCGATGGAAATCACGGCGTGCCCGCCATAGAGGTCCAGGTATTCCTGCCCCTTGTCATCCCAGACCCGGCAGCCCTTCGCCCGGACGGGCGTCACGTCGAACAGGCTGTAAACGTCGAAAAGTTCCATATCAGAAGGCGGAAGCTTTCAATTTCAATCCGGCGGTCTCCGCCAGACCGCACATCAGGTTCATATTCTGGACGGCCTGCCCGGACGCGCCTTTGAGCAGGTTGTCGATGACGCTGGAAATCACCAGCCTGTCCCCGTGCTTCTCCACATGTACCAGGCACTTGTTGGTATTGACGACCTGCTTGAGGTCGATGCCGGCATCGCTGACAAAGGTAAACGGCGCATCTGCATAGCAATCCCGGTACAGGCGCAACGCATCCTCCCCGGACAGCGGGCAGGGCGTATGCATCGAGGCAAAGATGCCCCGCGTGAAATCCCCGCGCACGGGCACGAAATGCATTTCCGGACAAGGCTTCCCCTGCAGGAGGCCGATATTGCGGCGAATCTCAAGCAAATGCCGGTGTTCAAACACCTTGTAGGTGGAGAGGTTGCCGCAGCGCCAGCTGAAATGCCCCGTGGGAGAAGGTTTTACCCCTGCTCCCGTGGAGCCGGTGATGGCCGTCAGTTCCACATCCTGCGTCAGCAGTCCCGCTGCGGCGAGCGGCAGGAGCCCCAATTGGATGGCCGTTGCGAAACAGCCGGGATTGGCAATCCGGGTAGCGGTACGGATTTTGTCCCGCTGCCATTCCGGAAGCCCATAGACATAACCGTCGTGTTCATCCCGGTAATCCTGCGCCAAATCAATGACTTTCAAACCGGGCGGACAAGGGTGTTCCTCCCAGAACGCCGCGCTTCGCCCGTGGGCCCCGCACAGGAACAGGACCTCGATGTCCGACAGTGCCGCCTCCCCGGTGAAACACAGGTCCGTATCACCGAAAAGCCCTTCGTGGACAGCCGTGAGCGGCAGTCCCGCCTGGCTCTCCGAATGGACGAAAGCAAGCGACACATCCGGATGGTTTACCAGAATCCGGAGCAGTTCCCCGGCGGTATAGCCGGCGCCGCCGATGATGCCGACGCGTATCATTTCCCGTTCTCTTCAGGATGGCACCCGTAATAGACGCGGAGCGGATTGGACAGGAGCTTGATGAAGCCCTTGGCCTCTTCCGCCGTCCAGGCGTTCTGCATCTCGCCGTATTCGCCGAGCTTGGATTTCAGCAAATCGTCTTCGGAATCCACGCCGACCGTGGTAAAGCCCAGCGGCCGGAGTTCCAGGATGACGGTGCCGTTCACATGGCGCTGGCTGCTTTCCAGCATCGCTTCGATGTCCCGCATGACCGGCTCCAGATACTGGCTCTCGTGCAGGAACATCCCGTACCAGTTCGCCACCTGGTCTTTCCAGTATTGCTGCCACTTGCTGAGCGTGAATTTCTCGAGGAAGCGATGGGCGCCGATGATGAGCATCGGTGCGGCGGCCTCGAAGCCCACGCGTCCCTTGATGCCGATAATCGTATCGCCGACATGCATGTCCCGCCCGATGCCATAGGCGGCACCGATGCGCTCGATTTCCTGGATGGCGGCGACGGGGTCTTCATAGGGTTTGCCGTTCACCGCGCAGACCTGCCCCTGCCTGAAACCGATGCGCAGCGTCTCCGTCCCCTGCCGGCGCACCTGCTTGAGGTACGCGCTTTCGGGAAGCCCCTGCGTGCTGTCGAGGATTTCCCCGCCACAGATGGAAGTGCCCCAGATTCCCACGTTGTAAGAATACTTGAGCTTGGCGAAATCCGCCGGAAAACCGTGGGCATTCAGGTAATCCACCTCTTCCTTGCGGCTGAGCTTGCAGTCGCGGGTCAGCGTGATGATTTCCATCTCCGGGCACATCACGAGGAAGGTCATGTCGAAACGGACCTGGTCGTTCCCGGCGCCGGTGGAACCGTGGGCAATGGCGTCCGCCCCGATTTCCTTGGCGTAGCGGGCGATGGCGATGCCCTGGAAAATGCGCTCCGAAGACACGGACACCGGATAGGTCCCGTTCCGCAAGACATTGCCATACACCATGTAACGCAGGCTCTTGTCATAATACTCCCGCGTCACGTCCAGCGTGACATACTGCACGGCGCCGAGCTTGTAGGCGTTTTCCTCATTGCGCTGCAGCTGTTCCGCACTGAAGCCGCCCGTATTGGCGCAGGCCGCATACACTTCATACCCTTTTTCCCGGGCGAGGTACATCACCGTATAGGAGGTGTCCAGTCCGCCGCTGAAGGCAACAACGACTTTTTTCTTTTTCATATCTTTTCGTCGGGATGGTGAATTTCCAAATGCTCCTTGGGGTCATAGAGCAACCCCGTGCAGATGCACATCTTGTAATCGTGACTTTCGAGGATGTCGAAATGCCGGCATCCCTGGCAGCCCTTCCAGAACTCGGGGTCGTCCGTCAGTTCCGTGAAGGGAACCGGCCGGAAGCCGAATTCGTAATTCATTTTCATGATGGCCGCGCCCGTGGTGATGGAGAATATCTTGGCATCCGGGAACAGCTTGCGGGAGAGGATGAAGGTCTGCTCCTTGATACGGCGGGCGACGCCCATGCCCCGGTAACGGTGGGCGACAATCAGGCCGGAATTGGCCACGAAACTTTTCCCGCCCCAGGACTCGATGTAGGAGAAACCGGCGAAACTGCCATCCTCCGCCACGGCGATGACCGCCTTGCCGGCCAGCATCTTCTCACAGATGTATTCGGGGGTGCGCCGCGCAATGCCCGTCTTGCGCTCCTGCGACGAGACGAAAATCTCCTCGCAAATCTCTTCCGCAAAACGGGTGTCCTGCGGCCCGGCAACCCTGACTTCAAAATTTGGCATACAACAACTAACTAATTTTCAACTATTCAGGTTTATAGGAATCTTTCAGGACGGTCGTGAGGTTGTACACGGCCTTGCCGTCCTGCTCCTGGGGATCACGGATGTAGTACCCGACCCGCTCGAACTGCACGGCGATGCCGGAACGGTCTTCCAGCAGTGCGGGCTCCGCAAAACCTCCGCCGGCCACCAGGCTGTCCGGATTGAGGTAATCCTTGTAGTCTTTGTCTTCGGGCACCTGGCTCATGTCCGCAAGGGTGAAGAGCCGGTCGTAATTGCGCAGCACAATTTCCTTGGCATGCGCCTGCGACACCCAGTGGATGGTTCCCTTGACGGAACGCCACTCCCCGGCACCCGGGCGCGTAGCCGGGTCGTACGTGCAGCGCAGTTCCACGACATTCCCGTCCGCGTCCTTGACGACTTCCTCGCAGCGGATAATATAGGTATATTTCAAACGGACTTCCCCGCCGGGCTTGAGCCGGAAGAATTTCGCCGGGGCATCTTCCATGAAATCATCGCGTTCAATCCACATCTCGCGCGTAAAAGGCACTTTACGCTTGGCGCCAGAGGGCTCTGCAGGGTTCAGCGGACAGTCGAACCACTCCACCTGCCCTTCCGGGTAATTGACCAGCACGAGTTTCAGCGGGTTGCGCACCACCATGTAGCGGTTGGAGCGGGCGTTCAAATCCTGGCGCACGCACCATTCCAGCAACTGGATATCCATCAGCTGGTCCCGCTTGCTCACCCCGATTCTGTCACAGAACATCCGCAGCGCTTCGGGCGTATAACCGCGCCGGCGCACCCCGCAGAGCGTCGGCATCCGGGGGTCGTCCCAGCCGGATACCAGTCCTTTCTGCACGAGTTCCAGCAACTTGCGTTTGCTCATCAGGGTATAGGTCAGGTTGAGCCGGGCAAATTCATACTGGTGGCTCGGATAGATGCCGAGTTTCTCGATGAACCAGTCGTACAGGGGACGGTGGACGTCAAACTCCAGGGTGCAGATGGAATGCGTGATATGCTCGATGGCATCACACTGCCCGTGGGTATAGTCGTACATCGGATAGATGCACCATTTGTCCCCCGTGCGGTGATGCGACGCGTGCTTGAT
>JAGAFI010000119.1 GCA_017612675.1 Bacteroidales bacterium | reverse complement strand
TGCTCCGTGTCCTTTGTCGTGCGCCTCTTTTTCATCCGAGCCCTCACCGGACTGCGCATCTCCCGCTATGCACGGAACGTCATCGTGCCCTGCCTCGTCTCCGGGGCCCTGTCCCTGCTTCTGTCCCTGCTTTGGGCCAGGCTGCTTGACGGGACGGGACACTGGGCGTGGGTGGTCAGCTGCCTGCTTATCGGGCTCTCGACGGCAGCCATCCTGTTCGCCATCGGGCTGACCGCAGCGGAACGCCAGTTCGTATGGGACAGTGTAAAGCGCTTTTTGACCAAGAAGAAACAAGGATGATTACACTGGCCTCCCCCTACGACTGCTGCGGCTGCGAGGCGTGCGTACAGGCATGTCCCCGGCAGTGCATCCGCTTTTCCGAAAATGCAGAAGGGTTCTGCTATCCAATCGTGGACACGGAAGCCTGCATAGCATGCAGCCTGTGCGAAAAGGTGTGCCCCATGCGGCGGCCCGCCGAGGCAGCCGCACCGCTGCAAGTCTTCGCCGCCCGCAACCGGGATGCGGCGGCGGTAAGCCATTCCTCTTCCGGCGGGCTGTTTACCGCCCTCGCCCAAAAAGTCCTGCGGGAGGGCGGCGTCGTGTTCGGGGCGGCTTTCAGCCCCGGATGGCGCGAAGTACGGCACATCCCGGTGGAAGACGAGGCCGCCCTGCCGGCCCTGCAGGGTTCCAAATACCTGCAAAGCCGGATTGGGAACAGTTTTGCGGAGGCCCGGGCTTTCCTTGAAGCGGGGCGGACGGTGCTTTTCTGCGGCACAGGATGCCAGATTCTGGCCTTGCGGCGTTTCCTCTCCCGGGATTATGCCAAGCTGCTGGCCGTGGAGATTGTCTGCCACGGCGTCCCCTCCCCGAAAGTCTGGCGCAAGTGGCTGGACGAAACGACACCCGCAGGAGACACACCCGCAGGCGTGTCGTTCCGAGACAAAAAAAGCGGCTGGGAGGATTACAGCGTCACGATTTCCTTTGCCGCGCATCCCCCGCGGTCCCGCCCCTATACGAAAGACGGCTATATGTGGCTTTTCCTGCATGACTGCAGCCTGCGTCCGTCGTGTTTCCGCTGCCCGGCCAAGGCCGGCAGGAGCAGCAGCGACCTGACCCTCGGCGATTACTGGGGCATCGATACCGCTCACCCGGATTTTTATGACAAAAACGGCGTCAGCCTCCTGCTGGCCAACAGCGAGAAGGGGCGGGCATTCCTGGACGGACTGGACGTGGCGCTGCTGCCGTCCACACTTGCGCTGGCGGTGCGGGAGAACCCCTGCTTCCACACGCCGAAAAGCGAGCCGGCGGAAAGGGCGGTGTTTTTCCGAAAATTCGGGCGCGGCACCGTTTCCGTCCACCGCCTCGCCGCGACATTCCGCCATCAGGCGGCCCTTGCCGGACTGCTTGCCCGCCTGACAAAAAAAATGCTGCGCAAACGATGAAAATAGCCATCCTGACACAGCCGCTCCGCACCAATTACGGCGGCATCCTCCAGAACCATGCCTTGCAGCAATGCCTGCGGGAGATGGGGCACGAGCCCTACACCCTGGATGCGGTGCGCAGCGTCCGCTTTCCGTTCTGGAAATGGCCCGGACGCCTCGTGAAAGTGGCGTTGGGAAAAGCCCCCGCCTACCGGCTGCTGTATGAACGGCGGTATGAACAGGATTACCGGGCATTCACGCAACATACGCGCGACTTCGTGTCCCGGCATATCCGGCTATATCCGTACGGCCGATTGTCCCGGGAACTCACCCCGGACAGTTTCGACGCTTATGTGGTCGGCAGCGACCAGGTGTGGCGGCCGGATTACAACAACATCGAGGACATGTTTCTCGGTTTCACGCACGGGTGGCCGGTCAAACGGGTGGCGTATGCCGCTTCGTTCGGCACGGACACGTGGGAATTTACGCCCGTCCAAACGCAGGCCTGCGCCCGGCTCGCCGCGGCTTTCGACGCGGTAAGCGTGCGGGAAGATTCCGGCATTCACTTGTGTAAAAATCACTTGGGTGTATCCGCCGTCCGTGTGCTGGATCCCGCCCTGCTGCTTCCTGCCGAACAGTATGCCGCCCTCGCCGGCGGAGAAAGAACGGACGGCGGCCTGTTCACCCATATCCTGGACCCGACGGCGCAGAAACAGGAAATCATCCGGGACTTGGCCGCCCGCTGCCGGCTGGCGCCATACACCTGCAACCAGGAAGCACCGGAAGACGCCTTGGACGTTCCCATCGAAAAACGGATACAACCCCCCGTGGAGCAATGGCTCCGTTCCATCCGGGATGCCGCATGTGTCGTGACGGATTCGTTCCACGCCACGGTGTTCGCCATCCTGTTCCAGAAGCGCTTTCTGGTGCTGGCCAACCCGGAGCGCGGGCTGACACGCCTGCAGTCCCTGCTGGCTCCCCTCGGCCTGCAGGACTGCCTTTTTACCGGAAAAGGCACGCCGAATTTCCCGGAAATTGATTATATTGCCGTTTGGGACGCCTTGGAGCAACAACGAAAAGCATCCAAGGCCTTCCTGGCGGATGCGCTGGGGAAAGCATAGTTTGTATGGAAAACAGCGGAAAGACAGCCTTTTTGACGGTATTCACCCCGACCTACAACCGGGCATACACGCTGCCTGCCCTGTACGAAAGCCTTTGCCGGCAAACCTGCGGGGATTTCGTGTGGAGCATCGTGGACGACGGCTCCACGGACGGTACGCCGGAACTCGTCCGGGGCTGGGCGGAAGAACAGAAGCTGGACATCCGTTACCACAGGCAGGAGAACGGCGGCAAGATGCGGGCACACAATGCCGGGGTCCGGCACTGCACGACGCCCCTGTTCGTCTGCGTGGACAGCGACGATTTCGTCCCGGACAATTTCGTCGACCGGGTGGCAGCTTACCGGAGCCAAATCGAAACGGACAACCACCTGGCCGGAATGGTTGCCTACAAGTCCTGCCGGGAGCACCCGGACGGGGAATTCCGCGTCCGGTGCCGCTTTCCTTTCTCGGGGACGAGTCCGCTGGGCCGCCTGTACAAAAGCGGTTTTTCCGGGGATACGACACTGGTGTTCAAGACGGACGTGTTGCGGCGTTTCCCGTTTTTGGAAATTGTGGGCGAGAAATTCAGCACGGAGGCCTATGCCTACGACCAGATCGACCAGGAATATGCATACCTGCTGGTGGACGAGGCGTGGACGCTGTGCACCTACCTGCCCGACGGCTATACACACCGGGAAAACGCCCTCTGGGCGCAGAACCCCAAAGGCGTGGCGCTGTATTACAACCAGCGGGCGGAATTCACCCGTGCCTGGCTGAACAAGGACAAGATTGCATACGGCATTTTATACATGATATACGCCCGGCGGGCAGGGTTTCCGCATATCTGGCGGCAGTCCGCACTGAAAACGCCTTTTTACCCAGCCTTCTGGCTGCTTAGTTATTATTACGAATGGAAATGGAAGGAAAGATTCCCAAGATAATCCACTATTGCTGGCTCAGCGGCGACCCCGTTCCCAAACAGTTGCAGCTGTATATGAAATCCTGGCAGGAAGTGTTGCCGGATTACGAGTTCATCAAATGGGACTTCACGCGTTTCGACAAAGCATCCTCCCCGTGGGTAAGCGAGGCCTTCGACAAGCGCAAGTACGCCTTTTCCGCCGACTATATCCGGATGTACGCCCTCTATACCATGGGCGGAATCTACCTGGACATGGACGTGGAAGTGCTCAAATCTTTCAACGACTTTCTGGACGAGCCGTATTTCCTTTGTTTCGAGCGGGATACGCCCTGCCCGGAAATGGCGACATTCGGAGCACAGAAAGGCTGCGGATGGGTAGGACTGATGCTGGAATACTACCGGGACCGCCATTTCGTCCGGGAAGACGGCACTTTCGATACGCTGCCCCTGCCGCAGGTGACCAAGAACGTCCTGGAGTCGCATGGCTACCGTTTCGTTCCCTACGCCGACAAAGCAGACGGCCCGGCGGATGACAAGGCGATTTACGTGCGCCCGTATGATTTCTTCAGTCCCAAATCCTGCGAGACGGAAAAAATCAACATCACGCCCAACACCTGTTCCATCCACCGTTTCGCCAGTTCATGGACGCCGTGGTACCACAAAGCGGAACTGCGGTTCTGGCATGCGCTCGGCATCAAGAAAGACTATTCCCTGACCTGGTACCTTTCTTACCGGCTGCGCCGTTTGTTCCACGCCCAAAAACATCGCTGATTCTATGCCGCATATCCCTGTCATCAAACGCATATTCGCCTGCATGGTCCCCACCCTGCTGCTGGCTGCCTGCACCCCGGAGGATGCCTGGACTGAAATGGAACGCACGGAAAAACATTTCACGGACAGCCTCGGCAGTCCCGTAGGAGCCCTGCAATGGTGGCGGACGGCCGTCAGAATCCACGTGGACGTCACGACGGACGCTCCCGTACGGCTGTGGCTGCTTTCCGACGAAGAAGGCACGCTTGTCTATGACTACAAAGAACTGGAAACCTCCGGACGCGCCACGATGACGGCCCCGCAAGGCTACGGCACACAGCTGTACCTGAGCATCTTCAACGGGGCGGAACTCAGCACCGAAGCGATCTCTCTGAGCGGAAAACCGGAAGAAACCCTGTCCGTGACCCTGCGGAACGGCAACCGGCATGCCGCCGCCTCCCCTGCCGGGACGCGGAAGCCCGCCGGCATGAAAAGCTCCGGTATACAAACCGCCGGGACGCCCCCCCCTTCGCTTTGCGGCAACAGCATCAGCGGAAACCCGCGCTATTACGAGTTCAACAACGAAGAAATGGCGGATTACCACGCCATCATGGACATCTCCCGGAGCAATACCGACGCCAAGCAGCAGGGACTCGACTGCGATTACGAGATTTATTCGAACGGGCCTTTCTACATCACATGGGTGGATGGCTATGAATCCTCCCAGATGTCCCGCATCCTCGGCTATTACTACCACTCGCCCGATACGTATCAGGACATCGTCTATGTGGATGTCTGCGAAACCCACAAATGGGATTACATCGACGGGCTCGCCAAGGTGCAGTACCAGCTGGACACCGACATGACCATAGACGGCCACCTGTTCCGCGCCAACGAGTGGTATGACGCCAATTTCGACCTGAACGATGCCTACGGTTCGACCTATTCCGCCAACATGGACCGCATCGGGGACAATGCGTACAACACGCAAGTCGTGTACAATCACTATAGTTCACATATCAGCGCCCTGCAGGGGATTTCTTTCGAGGTCAACGTTCCCAAGGGCAAGCAAATCGGCTTTTACCTCCGCTCCGACGAAGAGTCCTGCCCCGAGCAGTGGAGCCGGCTGAAAGCCCAGGGCATCCGCCCCTACACGGACCGGGTGGGGAACTTCAAGGGGACCTGTTTCAGCGTGGAAGCGTGGAATACGGACGGGACGCACCGAAGTTTCATCCACCGTTCCGGGCACATCACGTGGATCGGCATGGAAGACAACCTGCATGGCGGCGACCACGACTGCAACGATGTCGTGTTCGGACTGGTGGGCGACCTGACGATTGCCAAGCCCGGAGTACCGCCCGCCATGGAAAACATCCTCCCGTGGACGCTGGCTTTCGAAAATCCCTACCGCGGTGCGGATTTCGATTTCAACGACGCGGTCGTCAGGCTGGAGCCCGATTATGTGGAAGAGACCTGCCGGGTCACCATCCTTGCGGCAGGCAATCCCGAAAGGATGTTCCTCCATTATGACGGCCCGGACGGGGATTACAACCTCGGGGAGCTGCACCAGTTGCTGACCGGAAACATGAATCCCCAGTGCATCAACACGCAGGAGGCCATCGCAGCGGTTCCCTTCGCGCAGGCGCCCACCGTCCCATGGCCCCGGGAATACACCATGGCCAACGACGCGCAGCGCTTTTACATAGAAGTGAAACACGGCACCTGCGCAGACTGCGCAGACATCGTTTCGCTGCCGGACACTCCCGGAAAAACACTGCCGGGTGCCATCCTCGTGGCCGGAGACTGGCTGTGGCCCAAGGAAAAAGTTCCCATATTCGAAGCCTATGAGGCATTCTCCGACTGGGCCAAAGACGCAACCCGTACCCGTTTCTGGGATTGGTACAAATCCCCCGTACCGGGCTTCCATGTTTCTTATTAAGCGCGGCACAAGATGAAAGGAAAGATTTTACGGATGCTGTGGGGCGCGCTGCTGCTGTGCCCGCTGTCCGCAGCGGCCCAAACGGCCGGGGATGCGGGCAAGGATGCCTTTTACCTCCAGGGATACATCGGGACCAACAAGTCGGCCAACGAAAATCTCCCCTGGTCGGAGCTCACCCCTTACCCCTGGTCAGGAGGCTTGTTTTTCGGCATCGGACAGGAACTGACGCCGCTCTGGGGCTGGCGGGCGGCCCTGCGCCTCAACCACAACAAAAGCCGCAACGTGCGGACGTGCGAATCGTACGACACATGGGGCTGGTACAACACCGGGCTTTTTGCCGATGCAACTTTCGATGTATCAGACGTGTTCCGCCGGCAGGAGCGGCGGGAGGGCGCCGTCTTCAACCTGAAGGCCTTTGCCGGCGCCGGTCTCGCCTACACCTACGGCTTCGACAAAGTGCCGCTTTCCTATACCCACCCCTACCTGCGGCAAAGCCTGCTGCTGCCCGGATTCCGGACCGGGCTGACGGCCACCTTCCGCTTGTCGGAAAACTGGCGCATCGGGACGGAGCTCAGCCATTCGTGGTATGCAGACCGTTTCAACGGCGTGGCATATGAATCGCCGCTTGACGGACGCACCAACCTGAAGCTCGGCGTCACCTGCCTGCTGGTCAGGAAGCGGAAAGAGCCCGTCCAGGTGGTACGCAACACCCGCCTGCGGGAATGCCCGGAGTTGCCATTCGCCCCGCCCGTACCGGAGCCCCTGAAAGTGCGCCGCATCGTGGGCCGGGCCTTCCTCGACTTCCCGGTCAACGAGACGGTCATCTACCCGGAATACCGCAAGAATCCCGGGGAACTGGCCCGCATCCAGTCATCGGTGGACAGCGCCCTTTTCGATAAATCCGTCACCGTGACCGGCATTTCCCTGCACGGCTACGCTTCCCCGGAAAGCCCCTACGCCAACAACACCCGGCTGGCCAGCGGACGGGTGGAGGCATTGAAGAGCTATCTGGTGCGGCAGTATGCCTTCCCGGATTCCGTCTTCACGACCGCCGCCACGCCGGAAGACTGGGGCAACCTGCGCGGCTTCCTGGAGAATACGGAGGGCCGCCGGGTCAAGGGAGATTTGTGGTACGACGGCACCGGTTATGTGGAGACACCCCGTGTGCCGGACTTTATCCTGCAATACCGGGACGAACTTATCGCCGTAATAGACAAGGATATGGACCCGGACGAGAAGGAACTGCTGCTGAAAAAGGTAGGAGGGGGAGAACCGTACCGCTGGCTGCACAAGCACGTCTATCCCGGCCTGCGCCATACGGATTACATCATCGAATACGAAATCAAGGCCTACCCGGTCAAAGACGGGCGCAGGCTCATCTATTCCCACCCGGAAGCGCTGAGCCTGCGTGAGATGTATGAAGTCTCCCAAAGTTACGAAACGGGCTCGGAGGGCTGGTTCGACGCCTTCGTCATCGCCGCCCGGCAGTATCCGGCAGATGAGACGGCCCAGTTGAACGCCGCCTGCGCCTGCCTGAAGACCAAGCGCCTCGCCGACGCCCGGAAATACCTGAAACGCGCAGGCGGCTCCCAGGGAGCCCTCTATGTCGCGGATGTCCTGCTGGCCATGGAAGGGAAAACGGAATGGCATATGGAAAACGGGCGGGTGATTATCAGCCCATAACGGCTTTTACGGCGCTCTACGGCCATTTTCCTTTGCATATAGCGATAAAATGCGTATCTTTGCATGATATGAAAAAACATTCTTCCTTTTTCAAGTTTTTCCTGGGTGCATGCCTGCTTGGCTCCGGTGCGGCGTGCTATGACGTCGATGATTTCTATACCAACCCCAGCGTGCCGGAAACGGACGACACCGTGTATTTCGACTATTCCACCACGCAGCAGGTTGATTTGGTGATTGACTATTCGGATTTCAATATCCACGGACCCGTGCTGTTCCGCGTGTACAGCGAGAACCCCATCATCAACGAAAACAATTACAACGAATATGTGGACGAGCGCATCGAGCCCATCCTGGAGGCTTATACCGACGAAAGGGGCATTTTCGACGCGACCGTCACCCTGCCGGCATACGCCAAGGTCCTGCACATCGTCACGGGCAATTTCATGATCGGCCTGAAACGCTCGCTGGTCGAGGTTGTGGCCGGAGAAGCCCGCCTGAAACTTGCCGGAGAGCAGCCGACGAAAGCAGCCGCCCCGTGCGCTACCGGCCCGGGCGAATCCACCTGTGACGTCTCGGCCATTCCCGCCCTGTCCTTCAATTACAAAAAAGACGGAACGCTCGGCGACCGGGTGTACAAAGACTGGTTCACGCCACTGGGCACATGGAATTCCGCGTCCGGGCGTCCGGATTATATCGCGGACCAGCAGATGCTTTCCCCGGAACTGCGCTTCTCGGACGAACTCATCAACGGGCTCTACACGACCGCGTGCAAGGCGCTGAATTCCGGCACGACCTGCAAGGAAGAATACCGTTCCGCGGCTGACCTGACCATCAGCCGGGATTCCGAAGTAAGCCTGGCCGCCCTCGGCAGCATGACCTGCTGGAACAGCAGTTTCGGGTATTATTACTACACCGCCAGCCAGCAGCCGGAAAGCACGGAGGACCTGAACGTCATCATGCTCTTCCCCAACACGCAGGACGGCTACCGCTACACGCCCATCCTGGGCTCCCAGTACCAGGGGAACATCGGCATGCAGCGCGGGGACGTCATCCAGTTGCTGTACTATCCCAACATTGCTGACGGGGACGTGTCCACCGTATCCACGGTCTTCCCCAAAGGCACCAGAATCGGTTTCGTCCTGAAACCCAACGCCTGGGGCTCGCAGGGGAACGCGTACTGCACCAAGAACGGCAGCAACGTGATGAACAAGAAGATGAACATCTGGTCCGCATCCACGGACGGGCTTTCTTACTGCAACCAGGATCTGGGTTCCTACAAACTGGCAAACCTCACGGGAGAAGCGCGCACGGCGAAATTCTCCTACATCTCCCCGAACGGCACGCAATACGCCATCGTTTCCATCGAAGACGCCTGTGACGACGCCGATTACGATGACCTGCTTTTCGCCCTGAACCCGGCGGATGTCTTTACGGAACTGCCGCAGGTCGCCGAAGGAAAAACCACGAAACGCGGGGTATATGCCTTCGAAGACAGGTGGCCGCGGCAAGCCGACTATGACATGAACGACGTGATGGTCGAATGCATCCAGGAACAGTACTTCCAAAGCGGAAACGTCAAGCAGCAGGTCTTCTCCCTGACAACCTACCAGAATGTCGTGGCAGATATCAGCGGCCTGGCCCTCCGGCTGGTGACGAAAGCGAAGCCGTCCAGCATTGTGATGAAAAAGAAAGCCCCCGGTGAAGCGGAAGCCGTCACCACATCGTATTCCTTTGACGGAGAGGCGTATTACCTGACTTCTGACATTACGGCCACGCTGGGAACGACCTATATCTTCGAAATAACCTATTCCTCGGCCCAAAACCTGTCCAAACTGGCCACGATACAGCCGTTCCTGTACCGGGATTATGAAGACGGCCAGCGCTGGGAGGTGCATATCCCGTACGAAAGCCCCACCAGCCACATGGACCCGCGGTTCTTCCGCGACGGAGACGACGCATCCGATACCAATGCAGGCCGGTTTTATGTCAACAAGGGGGAATATCCCTTTGCCTTCTACCTCGACAACGCCAAAATCGATTATTTCCTCGACAACATCCTGAAACACGAGAACGAGGGGAAACCCATCGACCGGTTCTTCCCCGAATTCGGGGCATGGTCCACCAGCCGGGGAAAGAAGAATGCAGACTGGTATCTGCATCCCATCCGATAAAACGGACCTATGCACCTGAAACGGGCCATCGTCTTGCTGTGCGCCATGTCCGTACTGCTGTGCTGCAACAAACAGCATAAGGGTACCTATCTGGACATCTGTGCAGACGAAGCCGGTTTGGCATTCGAACAGGGCGGCGGCATCCGGCAGCTGCGCATCGCCTCTTCCCGCGAATGGAACGTATGCAGCCAACCGGACTGGCTTGTGCTGGATTTCCTCCGTGGCAGCGGAACACCCCAGACCCTGTCTCTCCAGGTGAACCCCAACCGGGGGAAAGCACGGACAGGCGAAGTGGTCTTTTCCAACCAGGATACGGAAGTTCTCGTCACGGTGACGCAAAAGGGGATGGATCTTCCTGTGGAAGAAGCCGGCACGCTTGCCAATCCCTTTTCCGTCGCAGGTTTCCTGTCCTATATCCGGGAACACGGCAATACGGAAAGCCCGGAAGCGCTGTATGTGACAGGCATCGTGGTAGCGGTGGAAACCGCCTTTTCCGCAGGAAACGGATATGCCGCTTTCTATCTGGCGGATACGGAAGAAAACGGTGCGGAACGTTTTTACTGCAGCCATGCGGCCTATCTGGGCAACACCTCCTGGGTAACCGGCAATACGGACATCCGGCAGGGAGACGCGGTGGTCTTCTGCGGCGGGACGGACGGCAGCGGCTACCTGTATTCCCTGAACGGCAAGACGGACGACATCGGCGGGGATGTGTCTTCCGACTACGCCCACGCGCCGGCGGCGACCATCGCCGCCTTTATCGCAGCCGCCCGGACGGATGCCTACTACAAACTGACCGGCACGGTCAGTTCGCTGAACACGGACACCTTCGAGATGACCCTGACGGACGAGACGGGCTCCATCTATGTATATAGCGTCGTCAACATGGCGGAATGGACGGGGAAAGTGTATGACAACGGAACCATCACCCTTTCCGGGAAATACCACTATTACGCGGGGAAACGCATCGACGAGGTCGTGGACGCCTATATCCTCTCCTTTGTCCCCGCCGGAAGCGCAAAAGCGCCGCTTCCGGTCACGGCGGCGGAATTCAAGGCGGCTCCCGTGTCGGACGACCAGCCTTACCGGCTGTCCGGCAAGGTCAGCAACATCGAGAACACCATTTACGGCAACATCGACCTGACCGATGAAACCGGCACCGTCTATGTCTATGGGCTGACCGCCAGCAATCTCGGATACGGCAATGCCAACGACAAATCCTTCGCCACGCTGGGCCTGGCGCTGGGAGATGAAATCGTCATCGTGGGCTTCCGGGCCGATTACAACGGACAGGCCGAGGCGAAGTATTCCTATTTCGTGGAAAAGACCGGCAGCAGCCCCCCCGGCGGAAACGAGCCCCCGGGTGACGACCCGGCAGGCGAGCCGACCATGACCGCGGATTTCCGGAAACCGCTCCCGGAATTGCCGCAGTCCAGCAGCGCCGCCCTGGCCGACGGCACATACACCTGGGATACGTATCCGTTCACGCTCCACGCCACGGAAAAGTTCTACCAGGGGCAGAACGGCGACACCTACTACCTGCTGCTCGGCAAGCAATATGCCTATATCCAGCTACCGGTCCTGCCGGGCAAGGCCCTGAAGGGCATCCGTTTCCTCACCGCGCCCCAGGCCTCCGAGAACATCATCATCGACATCGCCACGACCAACGGCGTCCGCCTGATGGTGAACGACAACAAACTGCGCAAGGGCACCGAGTATTTCTGGTCCATTCCCGGCGAAGTCGGCATGGCCTACGAAATCCTCCTCACGAACAAATACAACGCCCAGTTCCAGTACATCTCGCTGTTCTACGAATAAGCCCCCGGTTGCTACCTTGCCGCAGGGCCGCCTGATGATGGCCGTCTTTTTCCCTATCATTCCCCCATCACCAAAAGACCACAATATCAGGACGATATGACCGATTTTGCCGCAATAGGCTTTGAAACCGCCAACGAATGCCGCTGCAGTGTGTGCAGCGTCGGCGTAGTCATCGTCCGGAACGGAGCGATTGCAGACACCTTCTACAGCCTGATTCATCCGGAACCGGAATATTACCAGTGGTTCTGCCGGCAGGTACACGGCCTGTCGGAAGCGGACACGGCGGACGCCCCGGTCTTTCCGCTCGTCTGGGAACAGGTTGCCCCGCTGATTGAAGGCCTGCCGCTGGTGGCCCACAACAGTGCTTTCGACGAGGGATGCCTGAAAGCCGTGTTCCGCGTGTACCGGATGGACTATCCGGATTATACGTTCCATGATACGCTGGCGGCATCCAAAAAGCATTTCCGCGGCAGATTGCCCGACTATCAGCTCCAGACGGTTTCGGCAGCCTGCGGGTATGACCTGCGACGTCACCACCATGCGCTGGCCGATGCCGAGGCATGTGCCCACATCGCCCTGCAATTGCTATAAGCGCCCATGTGTTGAAATGTCCACAAAAATTTTTCAAACATTTTTCAAAATATCGTTTGCGATATAAAAATAAAACCGTATATTTGCATCGTGAACGATATAAACACATGGGACATGGCAACGATTTATGATTTCAAAGCCCGCAGCAACAGGGGCGCAGAGGTGGACTTCGCACAATATGCAGGCAAGGTCCTGATGATTGTCAATACCGCCTCCAAGTGTGGTTTCACCCCGCAGTATGACGGCCTGGAGGCCCTCTACCAGAAGTATAAGGACCAGGGGCTGGTCATCGTCGGCTTTCCCTGCGACCAGTTTGCCGGCCAGGAACCCGGCTCCAATGATGAGATTGCCGAGTTCTGCCGCCTGAACCACGGCGTCACCTTCCCGCTGATGGCCAAGACCGACGTCAACGGCGACAACGCCGAGCCCATCTTCGAATACCTGAAGACGCAGGCCCCCACGGAGGAGTACAGCGGCCTGAAGGCCAAGGCCACCGCCAAATTGCTGAAGACGCTCAGCAAGAGCATGCAGAAAGACAGCGATATCCGCTGGAACTTCACCAAGATCCTCATCAACCGCGACGGCTCCGTCATCAAGCGCTACGCGCCCACCACCAAACCGGAGGATATCGAGCAGGACATCGCCGGGATGCTATGACCAGGGAAGAATTCAAGTTGGACAACCAGCTTTGTTTCCGGCTCTACACCGCTTCGCGCCTGATTACGCAGGCCTATCATCCCCTGCTTTCGAAAGAGGGATTGACCTATCCGCAGTACCTGGTGCTGCTGGTCCTGTGGGAGAAGGATGCCCAGCCGGTGAACGACATCGCCAAGCGTCTGTTTCTGGAGACGAACACGGTCACGCCACTGCTCCAGCGCATGGAGAAGGAGCGCATTCTGGTGCGTACGAAAGGCAGGAAGGACGCCCGGCAGATGATTGTTTCCCTGACAGAAAAAGGCAGGGAACTGCAACAAAAGCTGGCCGATGTTCCCCATGCCGTAGGTGGCGCCGTCCTCTGTGAGCGTGTCACCCCAGAAACGGTTCCGGACCTTTTCCGGATGCTGGACGGGATTATCGGACAGCTGCGCGGAGACAAAACGGAGAATTGATTATTCAGATATATCTCATCTTAAAAAAACAAAGAATTATGACAAAGGAAGAAGCATTGAAACTGTTTGCCCAGTCCGGCGCAGTGTGGTTTGGCAACAGCAAGCAGCATTTCGCATTCTCGGCATACTGCCGTCTGCAGGGCTGGAACAAACTGGCCGACAAGTGGAAAGAAGAAGCCGAAGAAGAGTGGGATGAGGCCGAAGAGGTGCTCAACCGCCTGGTGGAACTCGGCTGCAAGCCTGCCGACCTGCAGGAAGCGATGAAAACCGTGGAATTCCCCTTCTACGATGACCCCAAACAGCAGATTGAGTCCGATTACAATCCGGACGCCATAAGAATCATGAGCGAGATGGCAGAAGCCTTCAAGGACGACTATCCGACACAGAAGCTCATTCAGAAATGGATTGACGGCGAGAAGGAGCACATGGCCTGGGAGGCGCAGTACCTGCACTATATCGAGAAGCTGGGCTACGAGAATTTCCTTACCGCGATGATGTAGGGCGCTGTTTTACAGCGCCTCCTGCCTCCGGGTCATCAATACCACCCCCAGGGCGATGGCACACGCGGCTATCAGCGCAATGAAAACCTCTTTCCACGCTTGCAGCCCGGCGATTAACGTGTCAAAAGCCGCCGAACCGGCTCCCATGGATGGAACGGGATAGCAAACAGCAAGAAGCGTTACCAAACAGCCCAGGACCAATCCGGTCGCAAGGGCGATGATGAGCGCCGTCCGGCCACGGTGCCGGTCTTCATCGACGCACTGCTTGACACCCTCCACATTGCGGAGCCGGGCATTGGTCTCTATGAGAAACTGCCCTTCTTCCGGCATTTCCGGCTTGTTCTCCCGAAGGTATTGTTCAATGTCCATCATAAGCGAAGGTAATCTTTGAGGTGCGTACGGCCCACGGAAAGATAGTATTTCACGGTTCCGGCAGGACAGTCCATAATGGTGGCGATGTCCTTAACCGGCAGGTCTTCAAAATAGTGCAGGACGATGGCGGTCCGCTCCTTCTCCGGAATTCGGGAGAGCGCCTGCTGCAGTTGTCCGTGTTTGAAAGCAGCATCCGCTTCATCGCCGCTCGCGACATGAAGCGCCTCCGGAGTATGCAAATCCACGGCTGGCGGCCAAACCCTTCTCCGGTCGTCGATAAAGCAGTTGTAGGCTATCCGGAAGAGATAGGCCCGGAAGTTGCCCTTGAAGCGGTCCGACATCACGTAGGCCCGAACCAGCGCCTCCTGTGCGAGGTCATCGGCAAGGGCCCTGTCCCCGCACAGCGATGCCAGGAACCGCCGCAGCCGCCCCTGACACGCCCGCACTTCGGAGATGAACCGCTCCCGGGTCATTCGTTATCGGCCTTCGGTGAGTTGTTTCTCCTCGGCCTCCATCTCCTTGGACAGCATCTTCTTTCCGGAGAAATAAACGATGAAAAGCGATATGCCTACGGCAATGAGGGTTCCGCCAAGCAGATAGAAGAAGACGACCCCTTCGATGTTATCCGTCCAGTCAGGTAAATGCTGCAGGAAGATAGCTGCCGAAATGAGCGCCACACCCATCAGGCCCGTCACACAGGCCCGGGTCAGCCGATTCAGCAGCCGCTCCTTGATGGTATGGCCGCCGCGCTGGCTCCGGAAGAAGTCCGCGTCAATCTTGGCACCGTTGTCAAGGGCCTTGAGCATGATTTCCGCCTTCCTGTTGGTCTCATTTTGCTTCACCCGGCCCACAAGCCAGACAATCAGTACCGGCAGCACAACACAGATACAAATGGGCACCAGCGCCTCTGTAAATTCTGCAATGACATTGTCAATCATAATCGTATCAATAATATCCTGTTCAACTATGCCCGTCTCATCCGGGGCGGTTACATAGCTATAACGCAAAAACCGCCCGAAAGGTTGGAACAAAATCAGTTTAACTTATGCAACATATCGGCAAGGTCCTGGTTCTGCAGGTACGCTTCAATCTCTGAATAAAGAAGGGGGCCAACATAAACTTTCGTGTTTTTGTCGACGTACCAATAATAAACAGTATCTGTCCATGATGATACTGGTAATACCTGGGACAAACAGCTTCATCATACTGACGGGGGTGCTGTTTAACCAGTATAAAACCGGGCGTGTTATAATAGGACAATACCTCAGGAGGGATAAACGCCGTTGTAGAGTCTCCTTTTTCCAATTGATTCCTATTCTCTTGCCAGCGCCTTTGTAATTCCGGTGTCTCTTGGGTCCTGCGAGTGGCTTTGAGCTGCCTGTGAAGCAACTCCAGCTGCAAATCTATTTCATCGTATGCTGTCTGGTAATATGTGGATTTTACCCGGCAATAAGCGCCAAGAGAAAGAAAAAACAAGACAATGGCAAGTAATCTACGCATCGGAAACCATCTTCTGCGAAATTAATAGAATTGCGCAGCAATACAAAGGCAAATACAAGAAAAGCGGCCTGGTTCGAGGCTTGTTTTCATTGCGGTGCAGAACTCGTTCAAAGGACGAACCGGGTGAGGGGGCTGGAGATGTTGAAGGTTTGGTATTCAAAAAAAATGGGCGAGCGGCATTTGCGGGATAATGATTATGTACGCCTGCCGGACTTTTTGCGGTTTTCGTATAAGAATCCTGTAGATTCCTGCGTGTTTCGCTTATTTTCCCGGGGAAAGGCGTATATTTGCATTCATGATGAATACTCCCAGATACTGGGGCAAAACCATAGCCTCCTTCCTTCTGGTTCTGTTTACCATGCCCCTCGGTCATGCTCTGATGAGGGTGATGGAAGACACCATGAATGTCACAACACTTCACTATAGCGCATTTGCAATGGGCGCTGTGGGCCTGGCAATCGTCATCGGGGGCGTTTTTGTAAAAGGCGATCTCAAACAAACCCTGTTCGGTCTTTTCGGCGGCCTGCTTTTCTGGACCGGTTGGGTGGAGTTCCTTTTTGGTTACTTCGCCGCCCGGTTCGGGGTTCACTATGATCTTGTGGGCTCCGGCGTGGTTCAAACCACAACAGAGTACGTGAACGGCATTGGTATATCCCATGAAATGCTCATCAACGGGGTCAACGTCCGGGATATGACCGCCGCCCAGCTGAAGGCCCTCCGCGGCTCCCGTCCGGAGTACCTCATCATGCCCGCCAGTTTCGGATTCTGGATGATGTTCATCATTCTGTATCTGTTTGGCAGCAAGACCGGATGCCATGCCCTCAACTGGCTCCAGAAGGTGTTCTTCGGCCCCAGGCGCAAGGAGATTGTCCCTAACAATATGAGCCGCCACACGGCCATCACTGTATTTGAGGAACTGAACGTCATGATGTGGACCTGCTATCTTCTGCTGATGTTCGTCTATGACCCTGTCTTCCTGGGCGACCGCCATCCGATAACCATTGCCATCGCGATAGGCTGCCTCATCGGCTCCATCTATATGTTCCGCTACGAACTCAAATTAGGCGGATGGGGCCCCAACATCCGAATGGCCGTGTCAACGGTTGTCGTGTTCTGGACATTCGTAGAAGTCTTTGCCCGCAATAAGATTCTGACCGAATTTTGGGTAAGCCCGCTCCAACATATCCCCGAAATGATCAGCATACTGGTGTGCTTCCTTGCACTGGGGGTGTTCGTTATCATCAGGGCCACAAAGGGAAAGAAGCGTCTTTCTTAGTCAATTATTACTTACTTTTATGAAAAAATTACTCATTACCCTGGTTTTGTTATTTCCGGCGCTGATGCTCGGTGCCCAGGATTTAATCGTTCCAGTACAAGGAGATCCCATCAGCGGTTATGTCATTGAGGAGGGAGAGAATTATTACTTCTACACAAAAGAAAAGCGTGACGATGCCCCTATTCTGAAGATAGCCAAAGATAAGGTCTTGCTGATCCGATATGACAACGTGAACACGCTTTCAGCCGCCTCTTTCGCCGACATTGCGGAGGAAGATATCCACGGCATGATAATCGCCCGGGGAAACTGTGTCTATATTCCCTGCGACAGTTCACTGGAGTACGAAAAGGCGGGGCAGGAAACCGTGAAGGAGATTATTTCCAGGTGGGGGCTGTGGACAGTAGTGGATAAGCCTGAACAGGCACATTTTGTATTACAATATACCACCCAAACAAGAGGAAAGGACTATTCCTGGATTATCGTCCGTCGACGCGCAGCTTACCTCGCAAATCCAGTTTTAACTGGCTCTTGGGATGGGACCATGGATACCTTTAATTGTAAAAAAGGAGATCTGGGGATGGTATTTGCCTATGCCAGAAGCAGCGAAGAAATCTCCGCAAACCTGCAAGCCGCCAATAGCCTGACAAATGAGTTCAAAGGGAAGGTCCAAGAAGCCATGGAAGCGCCTCTGGAATGTCTTCCAGCATTAAATGCCGATGTTGACATTTCCAAAGAAAAGCTGCCACTAGACGACTTTTATTATGGTAGTTTTGTCAGAAAAAAGATTGAAAAATCCAAGAAAAAATAACTTGCATCATCTACAGTGATGGCACGAACCCAATCGGCATCCGAAGGAGGGAGCAAAATGAGTGCCGTCCAGCCCTGCCCAAACTTAGAAAACCAGCCTTTTCAGCTGGTTTTCTAAGTTTTGTAGACTACCACTTCCAATTATCGAACCTGGTGAGGGGGCCGGAGGCACTGTTGGAGGGTTTCATCGGTACAGGATAGACAGAATGGCCATTACATTTTTATGATTACTATTTTATGATAATTATTTTATTGTAATATAATTTCTTTTGTTTACCTTTGCAGGGATAAACGATTGTGCATATGAAGAACCCTTTCGTCACCAACGGTTATGCCGGTTCTGAATACTTCTGTGACCGCGTTCAGGAGACCGCGACAATTCGCAACCTTCTCCTCAACGAGAATAGTATTGCCCTTATTTCTCCCCGTCGTCTGGGAAAGACAGACCTGATCTGGCATGTCTTTGATGACAACGCTATCAAGAAGGATTATCATTGCTTTGTCGTGGACATCTATGCCACCAAGAATCTGAGCGACTTCGTGAATATGCTTGGGAAGGCGGTAATAGATGAGTTACGGCCTAAGGGGAGGAAAGTCTGGGAGAAGTTCATCAATGTGGTATACTCCCTGCGCCCGGAGATTTCTTTCGACATGAACGGAATGCCGGTATGGAGCGCAGGCCTCGGTGCCTTAAACAATCCTTCCATCACGCTGGATGAGATATTCACTTATCTGAATGATGCAGACAAGCCGTGTCTGGTCGCAATAGATGAGTTCCAACAGATTACACGTTATGATGATCCGACCATAGAAGCTACCATCCGGACCTATGTGCAGCGCTGTACCAATGCGCACTTTATCTTTTCCGGGTCCCAGCGCCATATGATGAATGGAATGTTTACTTCTCCTTCGCGTCCCTTCTATCAGGCTGTCACCGTCATAAACCTGCAACCGCTGGACCTTCAAGTATATACGGACTTCTGCATAGGGAAGTTCGAGTCGGCGGGCAGGCATCTGGAAAAAGAGGTCGTGGCTATCCTGTATGAACGTTTCGAAGCCGTGACCAGTTACATGCACCGCATATTGAACGTCTTGTATTCAAGGACAGAAGCCGGAAAAACCTGCACCTCTGATATGGTGGACGAGGCTGTCGAGTTTATCATCAGGCTTTCTTCCGATACCTATGAATCACTTTTTTACCAGATGCCGGAAAAACAGCGCCTGCTTTTCCTCGCCATTGCCCGGGAAGGCAAAGCCAGTGAAATTACAGGTGGGAAATTTATCAAAAAGCACAAACTCAATTCGGCAAGCAGCATCAGTGCAGCACTCAAGGGCCTGCTGGAAAAAGATTTCATCACAATGGACAGGAATGTGTATTCTGTTTATGATCAGTTCTTTGTCCTTTGGCTCAAATTCAAAGGACTGATTTGATCTCTTATTAGTCACCCTCTTTTGGTAGACCAAACACTCCGAATCTCGAACCTCGCGTTCATCGAGGGGCTGCTCAGAATACAATACCTTATTGATGATTCGGAC
>JAGAFI010000118.1 GCA_017612675.1 Bacteroidales bacterium | reverse complement strand
GATATAATTGAATTGCGGGAGTTTCGCACTGAGATAATCGGCGAACTGGCCGCTGTTGAGCTCGCAAACGAGAATCTTGGAGAAGCGGGAGAAGACCTCTTCCGTGTTGGCGGGCAGCGGGTTGATGAAATCGAAATGGGCATAAGAAACCTTGCCGACTTCGTCCACGGCGCTCAGGATATGGCCGTAGGTACCGCCCCAGCCGACCACCAGCAGGCCGCCTTCCTGCGGTCCGCGGACGGACAGCGCCGGAATGTCCCGGGCAATGCGGGCAACTTTCTCCGCACGCTCCGCGACCATCAGTTCGTGGTTCTGCGGGTCGGAAGAAAGCACGCCGGCGTGGTTTTTCTCCAAGCCGCCGACGCGGTGCTCGTACCCTTTCTGACCGGGACGCGCCCAACGGCGGGCCAAGGTCTCGGGATCACGTGCAAACGGCTGGAACTTCGTTCCTTCCGGAAGTTCGCCTTCGGCAAAGCGCGGCTGGATAGCCGGATAGTCGGCCATCGCAGGCACACACCACGGCTCGCTGCCGTTGCCGAGGAAGCCCTCGGAAAGCAGGATGACCGGGGTCATGTGTTCCAGGGCGATTTTGCTCGCGAGGAAAGCCGCGTCAAAACAGTGCGAGGGGGAATGGGATGCGATGACGGGCAGCGGGCACTCGCCGTTGCGTCCGTACAGCGCCTGTGCAAGGTCTGTCTGCTCCGTCTTGGTGGGAAGACCGGTGGAAGGACCGCCCCGCTGCACGTCCACGACGACGAGCGGAAGCTCCGTCATCACGGCCAGCCCCAGGGCTTCGGATTTCAGCGAGAGACCCGGGCCGGAAGTCGTGGTCACGGCCAGATCGCCGGCATAGGCCGCACCGATGGCGGTGCAGATGCCCGCAATCTCGTCTTCGGCCTGTACGGTCTTGGCGCCGAGGTTCTTATGAATGGAAAGCTCCTCCAGGATGGCAGAAGCCGGTGTAATCGGATAGGAACCGCAGAAGAGGGGCAGGCCCGACTTTTCGGACGCGGCGAGGAAACCCCACGCGATGGCCTGGTTGCCCGTGATGTTGCGGTAGGTACCTTTCTTGCGTTCCCTGGCGGGCGCTACGGTATAGGTGTTCGCAATGGCCTGGATGTTGGCGGCATAGTTAAAGCCGTCGCGGAGCACTTTCTTGTTGGGCTCAATCACCTCGGGGTGCTTCTTCGCGAACTTGCGCTCCAGGTATTGGAAGATATATTCCAGCGGGCGGCTGTATATGTAGCAGGCCATGCCCAGCGTGAACATGTTCTTGCATTTGAGGATGGCCTTGTTGTCCATCCCGCTGTCTTTCAGGCTTTCTTTGGTCAGGGTCGTAATCGGGGAAACGACCAGTGTGCGGTCTTCGACATGCAGTTCCTCGAAGGGATTCTGCGTCTTGAAACCGGCTTTCTGCATACCGGCCTCGTCAAAGGCGTCCTCATCGACCAGAATCATGGCCGTAGGCTTGCACCATTTGGCGTTGGCCTTGAGCGCGGCGGGGTTCATCGCGACGAGCATGTCACAGAAATCGCCCGGGGTATTGACTTTTTCACTTCCGATATGGACCTGGAATCCGGATACGCCGGATACGGTTCCGTGCGGGGCGCGGATTTCGACAGGATAGTCCGGGAATGTGGACAATCCGTTGCCGTAGATGGCGGACATATCCGCAAAAAGAGACCCGGTGAGTTGCATCCCATCACCGGAGTCTCCTGCGAACCTGATCACGACATCTTTGACATCAATGACGTTGTGTTCCATTATTTATTAAAAGTTCAGTGTTTACTGGATTTGCTGCTGCTTGGCCTGCAGTTCCGCCTGCAGGGTCTCGAAGGTCCGGCCTTCGGGAACGCCCATCGCCTTGCGGGCCTCGGGTGTCAAATCGGTGCTTTGCGCGGCGTCGATATACAGGATGGAAGTGGCATCGAACACATAGATGAAACCGTAGGACTTGGCCAGTTCGTCCACGACCTCATGGGCTTTCTTGTAAATCGGTGCCATCAGTTTCTGCTGCTGCTGCTCCAACTCGGCCTGCACGTTCTGCTGGAATTCCTGAATCCGGCTCTGGATCTCCACCAGTTCTTTTTCCTTGCTTTCCCGGATGGACTGCGACCAGGTCGCCCCGCCCTGCTGGTATTTCTGGAGCTTGGTCTGGTATTCCTCCACCATCGCCTGTCCCGTTTCCTGGGCTTCGTTCCGGGAGGCTATCATCGTCTCACGGGCCTTGTCCGCATCCGGACAAAGCTGGACGAGTTCGTTGAAATTGACGTGAGCGAACTTGGGCTGGGCAAAAGCGGCCATACTGCATATCGCCATCGCGACCATCAAGAAGACTTTTTTCATATTATCCAAAATTAAATTTTCCGTATTCATGACAAAGATAATGAAAAATCATCAAAACTGCTGGCCGATGACGAAATGGAACTGGCTGCCGCCGTTCTTGCTGTCGTCGAAGCCATAACCCCAGTCGATGCCGAGCAGGCCGACCATCGGCAGGAAAAGCCGCACGCCCACACCCGCGCTGCGCTTGATTTGGAAGGGATTGAACTCCCGGATGTCCGACCAGCAGTTGCCGCCTTCGAGGAACGCGAGCACGAAAATCGTGGAGGTCGGCTGGAGCATCACCGGGTAACGCAACTCGACGGTGAACTTGTCATACACATTGCCCGCATACGCATGCCCGTTTGAATTGTAAGCCGTCAGCTGGGTGGGCGTCAGGGAATAGTTCGTGTAGCCGCGCAGGGATATCACGTCCTGCCCGTAGGTGCTGTAACCGGACATGCCGTCACCGCCGACAAGGAAGCCCTCGAAAGGCGAATACCCCCAGTTGCGGTTGTATGTGCCCAAATAGCCGAACTGGGCCCGCGCCATCAGCACCAGATCCCCGACCAGTTTGATGTAATTCGCCGCCGAGAATTTCCATTTGTGGTATTCAATCCAGCGGTAACGGTCCTGTGCGGACCACTTGTCATAGTTGATTTCGTTCCATTTGTATGCCGTGCCGTCCGGCTTCGCATAGACGCGGGTGCCGTTTTTGGCGTCCTGGGCATAGGACATTTCGTAATGGCGGAAGAGCGAATACGGCGGGGTCAGGGACAGGGAGAAACTCAGGTCCGAGCCCTGCCGGGGATAAATCATCTGGTCCGTGGAGTTGCGGGTCAGGTTGAAGGTATAGCTGAAGTTGTGGGACATGCCGTCATCGAAGAGGAAATATCCCGAATACCAGTTTTTCAGGTTGTAGGTCTGCCAGTTGAGCCCGTGGTACATCACGAAATAGTTGTCCGGCCATTTGAGGCGGTTGCCCAGCGAGGCGGACATGCCGAAGACCTCCATTTCGCGGTTGTGGCTGAGGATGTTGAGGGCAAGGTACGAGTCCGTCTGCCGGGTATAGTAGGCAGAAAGGTTCAGGGAGGTGGGTTTCTTGCCGAAGAGCCAGGGTTCCGTAAAATTCGCGCTCAACGCGGTATAATAGGTACCGTTGGTCTGGAAACGGATGGAAAGGTTCTGCGCGTCCCCCAGCGGAACGGGCCGCCACGCCCCCTTTTCAAAGAAGCGGTGGGTGGAGAAATTGTTGAAGCTCACGCCGACGGTGGCGACGAAGGTGTTGCCGCCCCAGCCGCCGGAGAGTTCCAACTGGCTGGAGGGTTTCTCGCGCACGTTATAGACGAGGTCCACCGTGTTGTTCAACTGGTTCGGAATGATGGAATTACCCGTGGCCGGGTCGGTGATGGCCTCCGAGTCGAACTGGCCGAGGGAGGCGATTTCACGGATGGAACGCTCGAAATCCGTCTGGCTGAACAGATAGCCCGGACGGGTGAAAATCTGGCGGCGCACCACCTTTTCGTTGGTCAGGTCGTTGCCGTTGATGACGATGTTGTTCAGCGTGGCCTGCTTGCCTTCGGAAATCCGGAATTCCACGTCCACCGAATCGTTCTGGATATTGGTTTCCACCGGCGTGACGTTGAAGAAAAGGAAACCGTTGTCCCGGTAGAGCTTGGAAACGTCGTAATCCGTCTGCTTGCCGCCCCCGTACAGGCGCTTTTCCATCGACACCATGTCATAGACATCCCCCTTCTTCAGCTGGAGGATGCCGTTGAGCGCCTCCGCGGAATAGACAGAATTGCCCGTCCAAGTAATATCCCGGAAATAATACCGGTTCCCCTCCTCGAAAACGAGGTCGATGGCCAGCTTGCCGGGTTCTATGTAATAGACGGTATCGCGCACCAGCCGGGCATCCCGGTAACCGGCTTCGTTGAACACGCCCACGGCGCTCTTTTTGTCGCTGAGGTATTCCTTTTCGTTGAACTTCTTGGAATGGAAGAAGTTGTAAAACTTGTTGGACTTGGTCTTCTTCATCGCACGGGCAATCTTGAAGTCGGAGACATGCTCGTTGCCGATGAAATTGATAGTCTTGACGCGCACCCGCGGCCCCCTGTCCACGGCGAAATTCACGCGGATGGCATTGCGGATGACCGAATCGCGGGTCACCTCCGCCTGCACCTGCGTCTGCAGAAAGCCCTTTTCCGCATAGTAGCGCTTGATGATGTCCGAAGCGGTTTTTTCCACATAAGCGGAGAACTCCCCGGCGCGGCGGAAATTCAGGCGTTCCAGCAAGTCCTTCCGCTCCCCGGATTTGACCCCGGACAGGCTCCAGCGGGAAACGCGGGGCCGTTCTTTGATGATGACCTTGAACCAGGCCGTATCCGCCGCCGCGCTGACGCGGTCGATTTGCAGGGAGACTTCTTCAAAATAGCGCTGGAGCCACAGGCGGCGGACAATGCCCGAAACATCGTCACCGGGCACCGTCAGGCGCATCCCCGGCTGCATGCCGGTCAATTGGATGATTTTTTCCGCGCTGAAATAGGTGTTTCCTTCCACGGAAACGCCGCCCACGACATAACTGCGCGGACGCAGGTAATCCACCTCCACGCCCGCATCCTGTGCCTGCGCAGAAAACAGCGCGAGCAGCAGCAGGACAAACATGGACGCAAACCGTGACTTCATCTCCATTGGCAGGGCGCAAAGGTAGGGATTTTATTTGATTTTCCCGAAACGCCTGTCCCGGGACGCATATTCCTCCAGCGCGGACCGGAACTGTTCTTTTCTAAAATCAGGCCAAAGTGTATCGGTGAACACAAATTCCGTATAGGCGGTCTGCCAAAGCAGGTAATTGCTGAGCCGTTTTTCCCCGGATGTGCGAATCAGTAGGTCCGGGTCCGGAATCCCCGCCGTCACCAGATACGGCTCCAGCGTGTCGCCGCCCGCCTCGGCCATTCTGCGGGCCGCCTGCAGGATGTCCCACTTGCCGCTGTAGCTGATGAACAGAATCATCGTCAGGGCCTCCCCGTCCGCCGTCTGCGCCATGATGTCGTCGATGGTGGCGTTGAGTTTTGCACTGAGACGCCCGCGGTTGCCCAGAACCACGAAACGGGTACCGTGGGCCCGGAATGTGGGCAATTCCTTCCGCATCGATTCCAGCATCAATTGCATCAAGCCCTCGACTTCGGCGGCGGGACGCCCCCAGTTTTCTTCAGAGAAGGCGAAAAAGGAAAGGTAGCGGATGCCCCATTCCGTGGCGGCCTCCACCACGGCACGGACGCTTTCAACGCCTTCAAAATGTCCGTATATGCGGTCTTTTCCGCGTTCACGGGCCCAACGCCCGTTGCCGTCCATGATAATGGTCACATGGGTGGGAATGACTTGCGGGGGATTCATATCGTCGTATTTTTCTCTGTCACGTTGCGGACATCCTGCCCCCAGAGCAGGCGGTCCCGCAGCGCATCAATGAAACTTGTATCGCCCACGGACACTTTCCCGAGAGTCAGGGGAGCCGTGGAAACGCGGATGCAGCTGTCCGCGGGGATTTCCGCCGCCCGGTTGTCCACGGTACACATCACGCCGCCGTCCCGGGAGCGCAGGCGAATCTCCAACTGCGCGGAGGCAGGCAGCACGAGGGGCCGGACATTGTGGTTGTGCGGGGCTATCGGTGCGACGATCAGCACCTCGGCAGCCGGGGTGCAGATGGGGCCGCCCACGCTCAGGGAATACGCCGTGGAGCCGGAACTCGTCGCCACCAGCAGGCCGTCCGCCCAATAGGTGGGCAGCGGGGCACCGTCAATCAGCACGTCAATGCCGAGCATCGCCGCCCCGGTACGGTTGAGCGCCATCTCGTTCAGGGCATAGGACTTGACCCCCGTATCCACTTCGAGCAGGGCACGGCGTTCCACCCGGTAGGCGCCCTGCAGAAGCGCGGGCGCAAGCGCATCGAGCCGGGTTTCCGACAGGAAGCCGAGGCGCCCGAGGTTCACGCCGAGCACCGGGATGGGGGTGCCGATGACTTTCTGGGCGGCGGACAGGAAGGTGCCGTCACCGCCGAAACTCAGCAGGATGTCCGTCCCTTCTTCCGGCGAAGCATCCTCCCGGAGTTCATAGACCCGTGCCCCGCCGCCGCGCAAGGCCGCCAGCAGCCCCTGCAAACGCGGGTCGCGGTGCAGTTCCCGGGAACGGATGTAATAAGCGAGTTTCAGCATATCAGGCATCAAATGTAATGATTATTTTTATTATTTTTGTAAGGTTGAAGCGATATGGTTTGCCCGTCATGACCCGTTTAAGTGTAAATATTAACAAAATCGCCACCCTGCGCAATGCCCGGGGAGGCAATCTGCCGGACGTGCTGCTGGCCGCCCGGCGCTGCGAGGAGTTCGGGGCAGACGGCATCACCGTCCATCCGCGTCCCGACGAGCGGCACATCCGCTATGCCGACGTGCGGGCGCTGAAACCGCTGCTGACGACGGAATTCAACATCGAAGGGAACCCCATCCCCGCTTTCCGGGAACTGGTATGTGCGGTACGCCCCGCCCAGGTTACGCTGGTTCCCGACGCACACGACGCCCTGACTTCCAACGCCGGCTGGGACACCCTCGCCAACCGCGCTTTCCTGCAGGACATGTGTGCGCTGTTCCACGAAAACGGCATCCGCGTATCCATTTTCACGGACCCGGATGCGCGCATGGTGGAAGGGGCGAAAACCTGCGGGGCAGACCGGGTGGAGCTTTATACCGCCGCATACGCCGGGCTGTTCCCCCAGAACCCGGAAGCAGCCGTCGCACCGTATCTGACGGCGGCACAGGCGGCCCGGGACTGCGGACTGGGGCTGAATGCCGGACACGACCTGAACCTTGACAACCTGACCTGGTACCTGCGGCATATTCCATGGACGGCTGAAGTGTCCATCGGACACGCGCTCATCAGCGACGCCTTGTATCTCGGGCTCGAAAAAACCGTCGCCGCCTACCGGCAGGCCATTGCACGGGCCTTGTAGGGGGCGTTTGGAATTTTTTATGTACTTTTGCGTTTTGCAACCAATAATTATACGACTATCAAATGAAACGATTTTTCCTCATCGGCCTTCCGGCTTCCCTGGCTCTGGCATTTTCCCTCTTTTTCACGACAGGCTGCATGAATTCGTCGGGCGGCAATTCCCAAGCCGCGGCGGACTCCACCGCCCGGGCCGCACAAGGCGCCATCGTCTATTTCGATTTCGACCGGGTCGCGGCGGAATACGACATGGCGAATGACCTGCGCAGCGTCGTGGAGGCCAAGGTAAACAGCATCAACCAGGAAGTCAAGCGCCGGGGCGAAAAGCTTGAGCGCGACCAGAAAGCATTCCAGGAGAAAGTGAACAAGGGGCTGATGACCCAGTCCACCGCCGAAGTGCAATACCGCAAGCTGCAGGAACAGCAGTATGAATTCCAGAAATATGCCGAAAAGAAGCAGCGGGAGATTGCCGAGGAACAGCAGGTGATGACGAACCAGATTGCCGACGCCATCAACACCTTCATCCTGGCCTTCAACGAGCAATACGGCTATGCGATGATTCTGACGACACAGGGAGACCTGCTGAAAGCCCCCGTCGTGGTGGCCGACCCGTCCCTTGACATCACGGACGACCTCATCGAAGGGCTGAATGCCGAATACGTGAAGACGAAAGGCAAAAACGAATAATCCCCCCGCAACTTGAAAATCGCGGTACTGTCGGCGTTCCACCCCCTGCGGGGCGGTGTCGCCCAGTTCAACGCCAACTTGGTGGAGGAACTGGGGCGGGAGCACCGGGTACGCGCATTCAATTTCAGCCGGCAATATCCGGATTTCCTGTTTCCGGGCAAGACCCAGTACGTCGGAAAGGACGATACGGCCCGGGGAGTGGAGGCGGAAGCCGTCCTCGACACGGCCAATCCCTGCAACTGGCCGAAGGCCGCCCGGTGCATCCGCGAATGGGGGCCGGACGTGCTGCTCCTGCGCTATTGGATGCCCTATTTCGCGCCCTCGCTGGGCACGGTATCCCGGAAAATGGCGCCCGGCTGCAAGGTCGTGGCCATTGCCGACAACATCCTCCCCCACGAGCCGCACTGGTTCGACAAACCCCTCACCCGTTATTTCCTGGCAGGGCTGGACGGCTGTGTCACCCTGTGCGACGAGGTGGGCCGGGACGTGGCCGCCCTGCGGAAGAATCTTCCCTGCTGCACCCTGTCCCATCCGGCTTTTTCGCAATTCGGGGAAAAGCGGGACCGCGCGGAGGCACTGGCCACGCTCGGCATCCCGGAGGGGGGACGCAAGCTGCTCTTTTTCGGACTCATCCGCGCATACAAAGGGCTGGACATCCTGCTGCGGGCGTTTGACAGCCTGCCGGAAGAATATCACCTCATCATCGCCGGGGAGCCGTACGGCCCATTCGACGAATACCAGGCCCTGATTGACGCCAACCGGGGGAAAGGGCGCATCCACCTGTTCCCGCATTATATCCCGGACGGGCAGGTGCGCGATTTCTTTTCCTGCGCCGACCTCGTGGTGCTGCCCTACCGGAGCGCCACGCAAAGCGGGGTGGGCGCCACCTGCTGCCAGTTCGGCGTACCGCTCGTCGTGACGGACACCGGCGGGCTGCGGCATACCGTCGGGGAAAAAGGCATCGGTCTCGTGGTGGACAAGCCGGAACCGGAAGACATCTGCGCGGGCATCCTGCGCTTTTTCGGAGAGCCCGGCCTGCGGGAGCGCTGCCTGCAAGCCCTCGCGCAGGAAAAGGAACAGTTGTCGTGGAAAGGTTTTTGCAACCGTTTGACGGCATTCGTAGAATCGTTATGAAAAAATCCCTGCATATTCTCCTGCCGGCCCTGTGCCTGCTGCTGGCCGCACGGGAAGCGGCGGCGCAGTGGTACCTGTTCCCCGGTATGCGGCAGCATCGGGACACGACCCGGCAGGAAAGTTTCCTCCCGCCGGAAGACGACAGAGATGCGGCGGACACGCTGCAGGTTTCCGTCATCCTGCCGCTCCGGAGCGACGGGACCCCCAGCAGCAATTTCCTGCAATTCTACACGGGCGTGCTGGCCGCAGCGGACTCGCTGGCAGCCGGGGGCACGGCCATCGCGCTGTACGTCCATGATGCAGCCCGCGAGAATGCCGTCCTTCCCGTCAGGCAACTTGCGCAAAGCGATTTGGTCATCGGGCCCGTAGGAGTGCCGGAGATGCGCCGCTGCACCGAATATTGCCCAAACCAGTATTTCATCTCCCCCTTGGAGCCGAAAGCGGCAGAACTGACGGACAGCTGCCGCGTCGTGCAAGCCCCTGCCGCCTATGACGACCAACTGGACGAACTCGTCCGCTGGCTGCTCGAAGACTGGCAGGCGGGCGACCGCCTTGTCTTCCTGCAAAACGGACAGGAAGCAGTGCAGGAGGCCTCCCTGCGTTTCCAAGAACGGCTGACGGAAGCCGGACTCATCTTTTCGGAAGCCCCGGATCCGTCCGAATTTTTGGCAGTGGCCGGGGGATGTACGCGCTATGTCCTGCCCGCCAGCGCCGAAGAATATTGCGCCAATGCCGTACGCGAAATCGCCCTGGAACGGATGCGCGGCCTGGACGTGGTGTTGTACGGCACCTCCCGGCTCCGCAGCAGCGGAAACGTGGAAGAGGAAAGCCTGCGGCAGGCCGACGCCCGGATTACCGCCTCTTACGCCGTCGAGAAGGGAAACGCGGCGATGCAGGCATTTTCGGAGCGCTATCTCCGGCGTTTCAAGGCCGAGCCGGGCTCTTTCGCCCTCCAGGGATATGACGTCACCTATTATTTTATAAGCCTGTACCGGCAATACGGACCCGGCTGGTTCAACCAGTTGCCGTTCTGTCCGGGAACGGGCCTGCAGAGCGATTTCCGCTTCCTCGACGTCCCCACGACGGGCCAGGCCAACCGGGCGGTCCGGAGGGTCCGGTACCGGGCCGGAACGGAGGAAGAGCCGGAGCGCCTCCGCGAGGAATTGCGGCAGGAAGCGTCGGCACCCGATTCGGTCAGCGTGTTCGACAAATTTTCGCATCGGCTTATCATCACGCAGGAGCCGGAGGTCCGGAAAGCCCTGGAGCAACATGTTTTCAACAATGCCATGCGCATGGCACAGGGGCTGGAAGACCAGTGTTTCTGCATCCGTATCTATTTTGACAACAGCCAAAACGCACGGGAGAAATCCATGCAGGAGGCAAACCGCTTCAAGGCCCTGTTCCCCGGCATTCCCGTGCTGCGCAATTTCTCCGCCTCTTTCTTCAAGGTAACCGTCGGGGAATACAATTCGCGGGCAGAAGCCCAGGCCGCGCTCAAACGTATCAAGAACAGTTTCCCGTCCGCATTCATCGTGCGAAAATAGACCGCCGCCATGCTCAAGACAGGACTTGAACTCAAACAGCAGCAGAAGCTTTCCCCGCTCCAGATTCAGACCATCAAGCTGATTGAAATGCCGATTCAGGAACTGGAGCAGCGCATCCGCACCGAATTCGAGGAGAATCCCGTACTGGAAGACAGCCTGCCGGAAGGCGCAGAAGCGCAGGAAGTGTCCATCGACCAATTGAAAGAAGAGGACGACTACATCCCCGGCTACCGGACCCAAGTCCGCAACTGGGGCAAAGACCCGCGCCCGGAATTCCCGGTCTTCTCCGACCGGGAATCGTTCAGCCAGTCCCTGCTCACCCAGCTGGGTTTCCGGAATCTCAGTCCGCACGAGTACGAGGTCGCCTCGTTCATCATCGGAAGCCTCGACGACAAAGGCTACCTGCGGCGGGACATCAGCGCACTGGTGGACGACATGGCCTTCCGCGCCAACATCCAAACCGACGAAGCGGAAGTGGCGCGGATGCTGACGGTCATCCAAGGTTTCGAGCCGCCGGGCATCGGGGCCCGGGACCTGCAGGAATGCATGCTGCTGCAACTGCGCGTCCGCAAGCAGACGGACGATGTCCGTCTGGCCGTGCGCATCCTGACAGAAGCCTTCTCCGATTTATCCAACCATCACTATGCCAAAATCCTGTCCCGGCTGGAAATCACGGAAGCGCAACTCAAGGATGCCATCGATGTCATTACCAAGCTGAATCCCAAACCGGGCGAAGCCGGGGACACGACCGCCCAGCCCATCATCCCGGATTTCGTACTGGAAGAACAGGACGGCGAACTCATCCTGACCACGCCCCGCTTCTCCGTACCGGAACTGCGGGTATCGCGCAAATATGCCGAAATGCTGGAAAATGCGCAGGGCAGTCCAAGCCGGGCACAGAAAGAAGCGGTCGCCTTCGTCAAGCAGAAACTGGACGCGGCCAAATGGTTCGTAGAAGCGCTCAAGCAGCGGCAGAACACCCTGAAAATGACGATGCAGGCCATTTTGGACTATCAGCATGCTTATTTCCTCGACGGGGAAGAAAGTTCCCTGCGTCCGATGGTGCTGAAAGATATCGCCCAAAAGACGGGCTTCGACATCTCGACCATCTCCCGCGTGGTCAACAGCAAATATATCGAAACCCGGTTCGGCATCTTCCCCCTGAAGTATTTCTTTTCGGAAGGACTGGAAAACCAGGAAGGCGAGGAAGTGTCCACCCGGGAACTCAAAAAAGTGCTGCAGGAATGCGTGGACGCGGAAGACAAGCACAAACCGCTGACCGACGAACAGTTGGTGGAAAAGATGTCCGCCCGCGGCTACAAAGTGGCACGCCGCACCATCGCCAAATACCGCGAGCAACTGGGCATTTCCCCCGCCCGCTGGCGGAAGGAATTGTAAGCAAGCGTTGGTGATGCAAAACGCCCCTTTCATTGAAAAAAGTTTGTTTTCATGCCAGAAATGCCTACCTTTCAGCCATATATGAAGCCCAAAAAACATTAAAAATGAAAAAGTTTGCTTTTACCCTGGCGGCCATTGCCCTGTTTGCGGTTTCCTGTACCAAGGACGCGGGCCAAGCCGTTCTTGCCGGACAGGTCCCGGAACAAGAGATTGCCAAGAGCGTCATCGAAGCGGGTGAGGAAGACCCAGCGATTGTTTCTTTCGTCGCGGCCAACTTCCCCGAAACAGGCATTGCCACCTGCGAGCAGATGAAAAAATGCTACCGGGTGGTGCTGGCCGATTCAACCGTCCTGCGTTTCAACGAACAGTTCGCCTGGAAGAAGATTGACTGCGTGAAATCGACCGTTTACACCAGTGTCCCGGAAGGATTGGTCCCGGAAGCCATTGCCGCCTATGTCACGGAGCATTTCCCGGAGGCCGCCATTGTGGTGATCTGCCAATGCGGGGAAGGCTGGAAAATCCGCTTGAACAACGAAGAGAAAGTGAAATTTGACGCGGAATTCAACGTCGTGGCCGGAAAGGACGGACGCGAAGGGCGTGACGGAAAGCATAAGGGCGACCGCAAACACGGTTGCGACAGTACCTGCAACCGGCACGGCCACCAGCATGGCAGTGACAGTACCTGCGTCAAGCCCGGACATGGCCACCAGCATGGCAGTGACAGTACCTGCGTCAAGCCCGGACATGGCCACCAGCATGGCAGCGACAGCACCTGCGTCAAGCCCGGACATGGTCGCGGCGGGAAGGACGGACAGGGACGCAACCACGCTTCCGACCGTTAGACATTTTTATTACGACCCTGTTCCGGTCCCGGACTTCCTCGTCCCGGACCGGATTTGCGTCTTTCACCGCGAACAAAGGCGCATCTGCGGGAAACGGTACAATAATTTGCCGTGATGGTTTGAAAAAGAACGTTCCGGGCACGAATCCGCCATTCTTCGGAGCCGCAGGCGGCAGATGGGGGTTCGGGGGAATCCATTCCCACGACAAACAAACAAGGGACAAAGATAACCGTGAACAAAGGCGCATCTGCGGGGAACGGTGCAATAATTTGCCGTGATGGTTTGAAAAAGAACGTTCCGGGCACGAATCCGCCATTCTTCGGAGCCGCAGGCGACAGATGGGGGTTCGGGGGAATCCATTCCCACGACAAACAAACAAGGGACAAAGATAACCGCGAACAAAGGCGCATCTGCGGGGAACGGTGCAATAATTTGCCGTGATGGTTTGAAAAACAGATGTTTTTGGTTATCTTTGTACCAATGGGTGAAAAAGTAAACAGGGTCCTCTTCGTCAATTCCGAGATTTTCCCGTATCTTCCGGAATCGGAAATGGCAAAAGTCGGCAGATACCTGCCACAGGGCATTCAAGAAAGAAAGAAGGAGATTCGTTCATTCATGCCCCGCTACGGCTGCGTGAACGAGCGAAAGAATCAGCTGCACGAAGTAATCCGGCTCTCCGGGATGAACATCATCATCGATGATGTGGACCGCCCGCTGGTCATCAAGGTCGCTTCCATTTCCGCCGCCCGCATCCAAGTGTACTTCATTGACAACGAGGACTATTTCCGCCGCAAATTCACCTTCCGCGACGCCGCAGGCAAGTTCTTTGCCGACAACGACGAGCGGGCCATCTTTTTCGCACGGGGCGTACTTGAAACGGTCAAGAAACTCCGCTGGGCGCCCGACATCATCCATTGCCAGGGATGGATTTCCCACCTGATTCCGGCCTATCTCAAAAAAGCATACAAGGACGACCCCATCTTCTCGTCAAGCAAGGTCGTACTGTCCCTCTGCGACGACACCCCCGCAGAAGCCTTTGCCGACGGTTTTGCCGCCAAGGTTCCGTTCGGCGGACTGAAACAGGAAGACGTTCCGTTCCTCGCCAAGGCGGACGGCATCCAGCTGGCAAAAACCGCCATCCAGTACGCAGACGGCATCATTCTCGGCGCGGAAGACATTGCGCCGCAGTTGCTGGCATACAGCCGGGAACGGGGTCTGCCCATCCTTCCGTTTGCACGGGAAACCCTGGAAAACGGCTCGTATATCGATGCCTACAATGCTTTTTATGACGCGATATGAGGCCTCGCTTCATTCTGCTCCTTGCCGCCGCACTCTGCGCCGTATCCTGTCTGGAAGAAAATGCAGAACTGGGCAGCAACCTGCTGCCCATTGAACAGACGTTTAGCATCCATCCCGTTTGCGAACAGATGGGCGACATCATCTCCCTGCAAACGGCGGATTCCCTGTCCGGCTTTTCCCAGACGCGCATCGTCCTCGGGGCCATCCGAGACGCGCGCTTCGGCCTGACGACCCGCAGCAGCGCATTCACCCTGCTCCCGATGTTCGACAGTCTGGGCATCGGCAACCGGGACGCCGTCCAAATCAAGGAGTTTTCGTTCACCGCCAAACTCGACACCATTTCCGTGGCGGAAGCGGGACAGGAGCACATTCTCCAGAGCGTGGAGGTATATGCCCTGTCGGAACCGCTGGATGAGAAAAAAGATTTCGACTGCAACGGTGCTTTTTCCAAAGTGGATTTCAGCCGCAAAATCGCCCAGGGGAATCCGGTGCTGGACGGGGAGCGGGACTTGGAATTCCGCTTTACTGACGCCTACGCCAAGCTGATGCTGGGCCTGACCCGGGAAGAACTGCAGGATTCCGCGAAATATTTCCGGAAAGTCCCCGGCATCTTCATGCGGACGGACAAACCGTTGGGACGCGGCGGGCGCATCAACCTGCTGGAATTGCAGATGGGCTACAACAGCACGTCGGCATATATCGAAAACAATTATGCCACGCTCAAGCTCGCCTGTGACTATGACAACGACGGCATCCCCGAAAAGGACACCACGTTCTATTTCCTGTTCGGGATGCACCATTTCATGGACTTGGATTCGCTGGTCACCAACAGCACCAAGGGGCAGTATCCACAATATGCCCTCAACCTCACGGGACAGGAAGAAAAAACCTTCGACGCCCAGAAAGAACTGGTCGTGGAGGGCGGCGGTGGCCTGAAACCCGTCGTGTCCGCCAAGGGGCTCATTGCCCTTGCCAGCCGCCTGATTGCAGAAAAGGGCGGAAATCCGCAGAACACCGTCATCAACAAGGCAACCCTCGTTTTCCCGTTCACGTTCCCCGCCGATTACCGGGACATGGCGCGCTATCCCGCCTGCCTTTCCCCGACCTGCCGGATGCACCAGTCAAACGGCACCATCCTCTATGCCAGCCTGACGGACGCCAGTTCCAGCGAAGAAAACCAGGGGGATATCAACCGCAGCACCCTGCGCTATGAGCCGGACATCACCTACCACCTGCAAGCCCTGCTCAAAATCCGGGAAGACGACCCCGCTGATGCCGCCAAACGGGAGAAACTGGAAAAAGGCGAATACGACATCTGGTTCCTCGTGATGTCGAAAGAAGAAGTCAGCACCTCCTCCGGCACCTCCGATTTGAGTGAATACTACCAGTATCTTGCCTACCAGAGTTATTATAACAACATGTACGGCGGATATGGCGGAGGTTATGGCGGCGGGTACAACGACACTTACAGCAACTACTACACCTATATGATGATGGCCCAGTATGCCGCCGGTTCCACGACCACCAGCTATAACAAAGTCCTCGACCGGGACCGCTTCTACGGCGCCGTCCTCCACGGCTGGGGGCACGACATGGGGCCATATCTCAAACTGACATTCTCCCTGCCGAAAGATTAGCCCGCCGTGGTTGCCCGCCCCAACGCATGGGTGGCGCGTGATTTTCCGAACTTTTTTACCAAAAGTCCGGATTATTTCCTAATATTGCATCCGAAGCGGCGGGAGGTCCCCCTGCGTGTCGGCAGGAGTGGCGGAAACTTCGGCAGACACCGGTCGGGAACCACGCCGCAGACACATTGTTTAACTATTAAAACTTAAACGTATGAAAGACTTTCACGATGACCCCCGCATAGGACGCTATGCGGACGTCCTGATGGACCGGCAGTTCAAGCGCACCTTCGGCAGCGACAAGAACAAGCGCCTTACGGAACTCCTGCTCCAGGCGCTCATCCCCGAACACTGCATCGAATCCATCGAATTCGTCACACAGGAACACATCAATCCCTTCCCGGCGGGAAAGGATGCCCGCATCGACGTGGAATGCACCGACAAAGACGGGACGCGTTTCGTCGTCGAGATGCAACTGGCCCGGCAGGACGCCTTCTACGAAAGGGCCCTCTTCAATTCCACCTTCGCCGTCCAGCAGCAGGTCCTGCGCGG
>JAGAFI010000117.1 GCA_017612675.1 Bacteroidales bacterium | reverse complement strand
GCCAGGAAGTACGACATCATCGACTTCGACCTGGGTGTCAAGATCACCGGCGCCGGCTTCCCGGTCTACAAGGGCAAGGGTGCCAAGCTGCAGCGCGCGCTGATCAATTTCTTCCTCGACCAGAATACCGCGGCCGGCTACAAGGAGGTCGAACCTCCGGTGATGGTCAACCGCGACTCCGGCTTCGGCACGGGCCAGCTCCCCGACAAGGAGGGCCAGATGTACCACGCCGAGGTGGACGATTTCTACATGGTCCCGACGGCCGAGGTGCCCGTGACCAACATCTTCCGCGACGTGATCCTGGGCGCCGACGAGATCCCGCAGCGCCTGACGGCCTACACGCCCTGTTTCCGCCGGGAAGCCGGTTCGTACGGCAAGGACGTGCGCGGGCTCAACCGCCTGCACCAGTTTGACAAGGTGGAAATCGTGCGGGTGGAAAAGCCGGAAGACAGTTACCGGGCGCTGGATGAAATGGTCGCCCACGTGGAAAGCATCGTGAACAAACTCGGCCTCCAGTACCGCATCCTGCGGCTTTGCGGCGGCGACATGTCCTTTACCTCCGCCATTACCTACGACTTCGAGCTTTGGAGCGCGGCACAGGGACGCTGGCTGGAAATTAGTTCGGTCAGCAATTTCGAAACCTACCAGGCCAACCGCCTGCACCTGCGCTACCGAGATGCGGACGGCAAGACACAGCTTGCCCATACCCTGAACGGCAGTTCGTTGGCCTTGCCCCGCGTTGTGGCGGCCTTGCTGGAAGACAACCAGACGCCGGCGGGCATCGTCATTCCGGAGGTCCTGCGTCCGTACACCGGATTCGACAGAATCGATTAGTCCGGCCCGATGGAAAACTGCACCATCCTCGGCATCGACCCCGGCACCAACCTGCTTGGCTACGGGATTGTGGCCGTGCGGGATGGGAAGCCCGCCTTTGTCGATATGGGGGTGCTGGACCTGCGCCGCGTCGGCGACGGTTACCAGAAACTGAAAATCATCTACGACAAGGTGGATGCGCTCTGCGTGGAACACAGGCCGGATGAACTGGCCGTGGAGTCGCCGTTTTACGGCCGCAACGCCCAGGTCGTCTTCAAGCTCGGCCGGGCGCAGGGGGCTGCGATGCTGGCGGCGCTCGCCCATGGCGTGCAGGTGGCCGAATATGCGCCCCGCAAGGCGAAAATGGCCATTTGCGGCAACGGGGCGGCATCCAAGGAACAGGTGGCGCTGATGGTGGAAAGGACCTTGGGGATTGACATCGTGTCCAAGTATCTGGATGCGACGGACGCCCTTGCCCTGGCGATGTGCCATTATTATCAGATTACCAGTCCGCTCGCCGCCGGAGGCACCGCTGCGGGCGGTTCCTGGGAAAAATTCATTGCCGCGCACCCGGACCGGGTAAAATGAGAACGGCTTAAACCTTATATGAAAATCTGCATCCAATTGCTCGGAATGAAAAGGATTATACTTATACTTTTGGCGATGCTGCTCATGGGCATGGGCGCATGGGCCCAGAACCAGGTGTCCGCGACACTACTGGATGCCGCCTCCGGAGAGCCGGTAGGTTATGCGACGGTTTCCCTGACCCGCAAAGGGGCGGTGAAGCCGATGAAATACATGCTCAGCGACGCCGAAGGCCGGGTCCGGCTCGACGGTGTCCGGGCGGGAACATATGAATTCAAGGCCGAGTTGCTGGGCTACCGTGCTTTCGTGAAGGAAATTACGGTTCCCGGCGGGGAGGCCCTCGGGGAAATCGCCATGCAACTGGACCGGGAGCAGCTGGCTGCCGCCACGGTCAGTGACGTGGGCAATCCCATCGTCATCAAGAAAGACACCATCGAATACAACGCCTCGTCTTTCAAGACCACCGACAACGACGTGCTGGAAGACTTGCTGAAAAAGCTGCCGGGTGTGGAAGTGGGTGACGACGGAAGCATTACCGTGAACGGGGAAACCATCAGCAAGATTACCATCGACGGCAAGACCTTTTTCCTCGATGACCCCCAGCTGGCGTCGAAAAACATTCCCGCCAAGGTCATCAACAAGCTCAAGGTCATTGAGAAAAAGTCCGAGCAGGCCGAGTTTACCGGCATCGACGACGGCGAGGAAGAGCATGTCATCGACCTGAGCATCAAGCCCGGCATGATGAAGGGCTGGTTCGGGAACCTGATGGCGGGCGCCGGGCACGACATTCCGGTGCCTTCCGGCGCGGAAAGTTTGCAGGATGCGGGTGACTGGCGCTATCAGGGGGCTGCATTTGCCGGCAAATTCGACCAGAAGTCGCAGTTGAGTTTCATCTTCAACGGAAACAACACCAACAACCGGGCGTTCAATGACCTGGCGGGTTCCATG
Source organism: Bacteroidales bacterium (assembly GCA_017612675.1). Classification (GTDB taxonomy): domain Bacteria; phylum Bacteroidota; class Bacteroidia; order Bacteroidales; family UBA932; genus Cryptobacteroides. The sequence goes on along the minus strand of JAGAFI010000117.1, from coordinate 3,668 downwards.
ATGGGTTCGATGCGCGGCGGCGGCAGCCGGGGCGGCTATGGCGGGCCCGGCAGTGGTTTCCAGGGGAGTGAACGGGGCGAAAGCGGTATCACCACTTCCTATATGGCCGGTGTCAACGGCGTATGGGACCTGTTCCGGGACAAAATGGAACTCGGCGGCAATTACCTCTTCAATTATACCGACAAGGATGTGGAGAGTGAAAACCGGAAACTGACCTATCTGGACGGCGACCGGTCCATGTTGTATAAGGGCAGCGGCCTGGACAAGACCACCACGCACGGGCACCGCTTCGGCATCCGGCTGGAACACAAGTTCTCGGAGAACACCTCCATCCTCTTCCAGCCGCAGTTCAATTTCGGCGGCGGCAGTTATGTCCAGCAGTCAGATTCTTGGACACGGGACGGCGCGGCGGAGACGGATCCGTTGCTGAATGCTTCCAACGTGAACAATACGGGAGCCAACCGCAACTGGACCGCCAGCGGGTTCTTCCTGCTGCGCCAGCGCCTGGGCATCCCGGGGCGTACGCTGACGTTCATGGCCCGCTACAGCTACAGCGACAACCACCTGGCCGGTACCAACCGCTCCCTGACCAGCTACTACCAGTCCGGGCAGAGCGACGTGGAGGTGAACCAGACCTTTACGACGGTCTCCGACAGCTGGTCCCTGATGGGGCGCCTGACCTATACTGAGCCGCTGGGCAACCATTTCTATATCGAGGGGAACTATGGCTACAACTATTCCCGCAGCCATTCCAACAAGGAGACTTTCGACGTGCTGACGGGGCAGCAGGCTTATCCGTATTCCAATGATGTGGTGAATACGTCGGATTTCCATACCATCGGGGCGAATTTCATGTACCAGCGGGAGAGTTCCCGTTTCCAGATAGGGGCATCCGTCATCCCGACGACCACGAAGAACCAGACGGTCCGCTATGATTCCACGACCGGGCAATACGGCCCTGCCGACCCCTATACGCGCACGATTTGGCGCTGGTCTCCGCAGGCGATGGCCTGGTGGGAGATGGGGGAGAATGCGAATGCCCGCCTGTTCTACCGGGGGACGTCCTCGCAGCCGGCCATCTCGAAGCTGATGCCGGTGCCCGACAATGCGGACCCGCTGAACGTCAGTTTCGGTAATGCGAACTTGAACCCGTATTTCAGCCATACGCTGCGCGGGGATGTCCGTTATAACGACAAGCGCACGTTCACGTCTTTCAATGTCCGGTTCAGCGGCGGCTTTACGCAGGACCCTGTCGTCAGCCTGCTCTGGTACGGCGGCAACGGCGCACAATACACCCTGCCCGTGAACGGCTCGAATGCCGGGAACGCCAGCATCAGCGGCTTCCTGAACGCTCCTGTTGCCCGTTCCAATTTCTCCATTTCCAATACGACGCGCGTCAGCTGGTCCAATACCTCGTCCTATGTCGGAACGGATATCGACATGACACAATACGAAACGGGCGGGGACTACTATGCGTTCATGGATGATTTCCTCGCCAAGATACACGACCGGAAAGGGGATTACTGGCAGGCGCATGTGACGGAGAACACCACCAATACCATCGGGTTGACCGAGCGCCTGCGCGTGACGTACCGGGCGGACAACCTTGAGTTGCAACTCAGCGGGCGTACCCGTATGAACCACTCCTGGTACACGCTGAACAAGAGCAACACCCTGACGTGGAACAACCAGCTGCGGGCCGGCGTGAACTGGACCTGGGACTGGGCCGGCATGACCGTTAAGTCGGAATTCAATTACAACTGGTACAACGGCTATGCCACGGCCATCGAGCCCGAGTACGTGTGGGATGCGGAAATCCAGAAACAACTTTTCCGCAAAAAGGTGACCCTTGCCCTGAAGGGATATGATATTCTGGGAACGGCCAAGAGCATCAGCGTGACCGATACGGAGAATTACCACACGGAGTCCCGCAGCAACATGCTGGGGCGTTATGTCATCCTGTCCCTTACCTATCGGTTCGGCATGTTTGACCGTTCCAAGATGCGCGGGCCCGGCGGCCCGATGGGGGGACCTCCTCCGATGCGCTGAAGCGCTTTTCAGCCCCCGTTATACCGCCCGGCGAAGAGAATGGCGCCCTCCGGAAGCATACCCGGCAGGAACTGCATGCCCAACGGGGAAATAAAGGGCTAGCGCACGGTGAAGGAGATGGTGCGGCGTTCTCCCTGGGGGTCAAGGATTGTGAGGTTGTGCAGGCCCGGAGCGGGGTCTATCCGCAGTTTGTGCTCGCCGCGGGTTTCGCCGAGGTAACGTCCGTCCAGATGCCAGTAGAGCGTGGCGCCGGGATCTGCGTGGGCGGCGCTCGCCACGACCCCGTTCTGCCTGCCGGAGAGCCCGCGGGTGAGTATGAGGACGGCTTCGTGTCTGGGATAGATGATTTCCAGCGGGCAGCTGCCGGACGTGGCTGCATCGAACCGCGGATGCCTGGGCGGCAAGGCCTTGTAATCCACGTGTTTCTGCATATAGTACCATTCCTGTACAGGCGGAAGCACGAAGCGGACCTCATCGCGGATGTCTTCCGGCGGGCAACAGGCGGAGTTTACCTGATAGCGCCCTTCCGGGTCCAGGTGTACCACCCGGTGATAGCGGCACATGTCCGGCTGCCGCTCCGTTTCCGGCACCCACAGGGTGTCCCGGTGCGGGCACAGGTCGCTGGCGGGCAGGCCGCTTTCCCGGCATACCTCCACCGGCATCATGTCTTCGACGGGCTGTTGGAACCAGCCGCCGGCGGGCAGGCCGGCGAAGACGTCGAACATCACCGGAGCGGCATACGAAACGCCGGTCATGCCTGCCCGTCCCTCCCCGTCACTGTTGCCGACCCATACGGCCACCACCCAGTCGGGGGTGACGCCCACGCTCCATGCATCCCGGTTGCCCCAGCTGGTGCCGGTCTTCCAGGCAATCCGCCGCCCGCTCCTGAAATTCATCCATGCCGCTTCCTCTTCCGGTCTCCCGGCCTGTGCGAGTGCCTCAAAGGCGAGGTAGGCCGCAGCGCGTCCGACGGGCAGTTCCTCCGCTTTCCGGACGGCGCGCCGCTCGCCTTGCAGGTAGGTCAGGTGTTCATGGACCGGATAATCCGCGAGGGAAGCCGCCAGAAAATAATACGCCTGCGCGAGGGTTTCCAGGGAAATCTCCGCGCCGCCCAAAATCAGGGAAAGGCCATAATGGTCCGCATCCCGGTTGATGGTCGAGAAGCCCAGCGCGTGCAGGTCGTCCAGAAAACGCGGGGCGCCATATTGCTCCAGCATCCGCACGGACGGGACGTTGAGCGAGCGCTCGATGACTTCCCGTGCGGGGACGGCTCCTTCAAAACCGTGGTTGAAATTCTTGGGGGAAAAATTGTCGTGGTGGTAGGGCGTATCATTGACCAGTTGTGTGGGCAGCAATTCCCCGGCTTGCAGCATGGCGGCGTACAGCAGGGGCTTCAGGGTGCTGCCGCTGGAGCGGGCCGCCGGTATCATATCCACGTCCGCCCCCCGGAGGCCGGGCCGGCATCCCCGGGTGTTGCCGTAATATCCCCGGATTTCTCCCGTATGCACATCGACGGCCAAAATGCCGAGATTGTCCACCAGGTTGGTGTGGTAGCTGGCGAAATATTTGGCGGCGATGTCCCCGAGGCGGCGTTGCAGCGTCGCGTCGAGGGTGGTGGC
>JAGAFI010000116.1 GCA_017612675.1 Bacteroidales bacterium | reverse complement strand
ATGGGTTTCCCCACCGTCTGGCAGAGCCAGATGACGGCTTTGCGGCGGAATTTCGGCGTCTACTCGCACGGACCGATTTTCCACGGCGCCACTTCCCGTGCCAGCAGGCTGCCTGCCTGGGAATCCACGAAGAAATGGATGTTGGGATGCAGCTGGAAGAACGTCGCCGGGCAGTTCCGGTCCTGCGGGCCTTCCACGATGCGGGCGACCACTTCCGCCTTCTCCTCGCCCCACGCCATCAGATAGACTTTCTTGGCGCTGAGCATCGTCGAGATGCCCATCGTCAGGGCGGTCTTCGGCGTCACGGCCAAATCGCCGTTGAAATTGCGGGCCTGGCGGCGACGGGATTTGTACGGCAGGATGACCATGCGCGTCCGGCTCTGGAGGGTGCTGGAAATCTCATTGAAGCCGACCTGCCCCTGCTCGCCGATACCGATGACCAGCAGGTCGAGTTCGCGGGCCTCGGCGTCGAAGCGGGCGCAATACGCGGCCACTTCCGCTTCCGGCACCGTCCCGTCCAGAACATGCACGTTGGCCGGCTCGATGTCCACCTTGTCCAAAAACTCCTTGTGAATCCGGGTGTTGCGACTCTGCGCCGCATCCGGGTCAATGGGGTAATACTCATCGATGGAATAGACGGCCACCTGCTTGAAGGAAACCTCTCCGGCCTCGTAGCGCTCGCTCAAAATCTGGTAGAGGGAAACCGGCGTGCGCCCTGTCGTCAAACCCAATTTGTACAACTGGCCCGGATGCGCCTTGGTGAAGGCATTAATCTGGGTGATCATTTTGTTCGCGATGATCTCGCTGGCCTGCTGCGGACTGTCAAAGACATCCGTATAGACCTTGTCGTTGGCATGAAGGAGTTCGCGCGTGATGTTGTTGCGCTTCAGGCCTCCTTCTTTCCGTAATTCAAAATGTCCCATTTGATAAAAATTTATAAGTATAGATAATGTTTCCTTATCGTGTCCGGTATAGCAGCATGTCCCCGGCGGGAAGCGGCACGCTGCGGGAGGCCGGTTCCGTCCGGCCATCCGGCAGTATCCGTTCCAAAGTACCGGAAAAATCCAGCGTAATCGTCTGCGCGGCGGAAAAACTCCGGTTCACCAGCATCAGGTATTCCCGCTCCCCGTTGCAAAGATGGGAAAGCAGCACCCCCTCCCCGTCCGCCGAGACACCGGTCACGGGGGCCGGGAGTTTCGCCGGATGATAGGAGAACCCCGTCATACCCGCCGGCAGCTCGCCGAGGAACATCCGGCGGACGGACGACGCGCCGAGGAACAAATGGCCGATGGCCGATAGTTCCGCGTTGATGCGCTGTACGCAGGCATAGACCTCCGTCGTCCGCCCTTCCGCATCCACTGGGGCGATGCCGAAGGGCTCCACGGTGCCGACAGGTGTCTGGTAGGTAAAATACTGGATACCCTGGGCCCCGTAGGCAAGGGCGGTATAGATTTCAAATTTCAGGTTCGCCTCGCCCGGCCGGTCATAAGTCCGGTGCTGGCAAGACATGCCAAAGGCCCAAAACGGCAGGGCATGCGCGTCACACAGGGATTTGACGGTCTCATAGCAGGAATAGAAAGAGCGGCGCATCGTTCCGTTCATCACGGGGTAGTAGTCGAACGAGAGGAAATTGACGTTCAGTTCAGACGCCGCCCGGGAAAAATACTCATAGAAACCGGAACAGCCCCACAGCCTGGTGCTGGAATAATCCGGCAGGAGATTGACATAGGTGAAATGTTCCCGGTCGGCGCTGCGCAAAGCCGTATTCCACGCATTCAACTCCCCGATTTGGGCAACGGACGGCTCGTCGTACAGCCAGTACCCGGCAAATGCCGGATGGGAACGATACGCCTGCGCCACGTCAGGCAGATTGGTCCGGTTCGCATCCAAATCCATCAGCATCAAGGAAATGCCCGTTCCGTCCGCCGCATCGAGGGCCGCCAGGTTTTCCGCCCGGGACCAGATGTGCGAAAACGACAGGTTGAAGCCGGCCTCCGCCATCGTCCGGTAATTCTCCCGGGTGATGTTGGGCGGCATCAGCGAATACCAGCCCAAAACCGGAAGCCGGTCGCCCGTCGGGTTTTGGTAGCGGACGAAATCTTCCGGAAAAACCCGCACGGGCAACTGCTGCGTCTCACTGTTGACCGATGTGGCCCGAATGACGGCACAACCGGGCGCATGGGCGGTCAGCACCCCGTCATCGCTGACGGAAACCACCTCGGGAGCGGAACTGCCATACAGCATTTCCGCCAAGTTCGCCTCCCGGTCATAGCTTGCGCCATGGCAACGGATGTCCAGAGGCCGTTGTTCGCCAGGCCGGAGCCCCACATACGCGTCCGCGAAATAAAAATGCACGAAAGTTTCCGGGTCGAAAGCGGGAACAGGCGGCGTGCTGCCCCCGCCTTTCTGGCAGGAGCAGCACGCGGCTGCCAACATGGCATATATCCAGATTCTTACGCGCATTTCCGTATCGCTTAACGACCGGGGCCGGATGATTGTCCAACCGTCGTAATCATATTGGTCGTCGTGAACGTGCCCACCTTGGTGCCGGCCGTGTAGGTGCCGCCCCAGTAATAGCCGTTCCAGGTGGAGGTGTAGGACTTGATGGTGCCTTCCTTATACAAGGTGTAGGACGCACCGCTGGCGAAATCCGGCGTGCTGATCAGCAGGCCGCATTTGTTGGCCGTCTGCGGGGCCGTGAAGCACACGATGACCTTGTTGCTGGCATTCACGACAGCTATCAGCTTGTTCGCCGTACAGGAGGCGCCGTTATAGACGAGCGTCCGCTGCTTGGTGTTGGAGCTGCCCGGTGCCTGCACGGCCGCGCCGAGACCCACGACCGTTCCGCCGGTCAGGTAGAAACGGCTGGCCTGGTCGGAATCGAAGCCTTCTTCCGGACCGGTGGTCGGTTTGGAGATGGCGATGACAGTTCCGCCGCTGATGTGCAGCGTACCGTTGGAATCGACGGCATCGTTGCCGGTCGCCAAGGCATAGAGACGTCCGCCGGAAATCGTGATGTCCGTGCCGCCGTTCATGGCATCGTCGGTAGAAGAAATATGGGTGTCGCCGCCGGAAATCGTGATGACTTTCTTGGCCTCGATGCCTTCCGCACCATCTCCGCTGCCGGTCGCCGACACGTCGAGCGTACCACCTGAAATCTTGAGGTTCACGTCGCTCTTGATGGCCTTCGGCGAAGAAGTGACACTGCTGTTGTATTTGTAACGGGCGCCCGTGGTATGGATACCGAGCGAACCGCCGGAAATCTCCACGAGGTTGTCGGCGCTGATACCCTTGCCGCCGGAGCCGGAACTCTTCGCAGAAATGGCACCGCCCTTGATATAGACGTTGTCACCTTTGATGCAGGAAGACGAGGAGGTGTCCTTCTCCGTGCTGTTGTAGGTGGCGTTGCCGGACGTATTCAGCGAGAGCGTGCCGCCCGCGATGGTTACGTTGCCCGGAATCGTCACATTCGTGCTCGTCGTCGCCCCCGTCGCATTGAGGCACTTGCCCGCCGTGGAGGAGATGTTGACATAGAGCAGGCCACCGCCGATGAAAACGCCGTAGTTGTTGCCGTAGGCATCCAAATCGGAATCACCGTTCACCTTGATGCCGTCTTCCTTCGCGCCCGTGATGGCCACGGTCGCACCGGGGCGCTGGTAGTAATAGTCGTCACTGCAGATGGCGTGCTTGTATTTGCCCGTCACCACGAGGACGCCCTTGCCGCTGACGATGATGGGCTTCTCGGCGAAGACACAGCCCTTGCGGTCCTGCGTCGTACCGTCCGACACATAGCTGGACGCATCTGTGAGCGTATTGACCGTACCGTCCGCCAGATGCAGGTAAAGCCGCTTCTCGGCCTGGCAGTTGATGGCAGGACCCGTGGTGGAGGTCAGCATCAGATCATTCAAGGTCAGCTTGACCTTATTGGTGCTGACGATTTTCAGCGAACCGGCGCTGGAAGCACCGGAAGCGATGATTTCGCACTTCTTGCTTGCCGTGACCACGGCATTGCCCGCGCTCGTGGTCACGCTGATATCCTCGCTGTCCGTAGTGTAGGCCACCTGTCCGTTGGTGAAGCTCAGATAGACCACGTTCTTGAACGGCGCCTCGGCTTCCCAATAGATATCGGTATTGCTCTTGTCCGCATTGTCGTCGTTGTCCGTCGCTTTCTCGCCGTCATACTCGGTGATGGTGCCCGGATCCTGCGCACTGCCGTACAGGCGGCAGTCGAACATCGCACTGGCGCAAGCAGACGCCACATTGGACGTGATTTTCTTGTCCAGCAGGTACTTGAAGAAACGCGCCAGGGTCAGCTGGAAGCGCTCGAGGGCGAACTGGCCGTTGAGCGTGGTGCTGTAGTTGTCGTAGCCCTCCTTCGGGAACCCGCAATAGTTCGGATAGGTATTGCTGTGCGAGGACGCATAGTTGCGGAACACGGTCACGAGCGTATTGATGGTGGTAATCGGAATGGTCTCCGAACCGATGGCCTGCTCTTCGTACCAAGGGTAGGTGGAATAGGCGTACGCATCCTTGGTCGGGGTGGCGGAACTCATCGTCGCCGTGCCGTTGTAGAGTTGCGTGAAAGCCTGGCTGGCAACGCCCAGCATCTCGGCCTTGGTATAGGTGATGCCGTTTGCCGTGATGGTCGTGCCCGCGGGCAGATAATTGACATTGTTATACACGATGCTGCCGGTGGCCTGCACCGTCCCCATGCTCGTCTCCCACGTATTCAGGATTTTAACGTACTGGGTGGCGAAATCCGCGATGGTGCCTGCCGTCGGCGTCTCGGGCTGCGGATTGCTGCCGCCCGTGCTCTCGTACAAGCCCGCGTCGAGGGAAATGGACGCGCACGCCGTCGCAATGTTGCCGGTGATGCCGTTGTCCAGCAAGTGCTTGTAGAAACGCGCCAGAATCAGGAAGGAACGCTCCAGGCTGCACACGCCGGTATAGCCGGTCACCTTGGGTGTGCCCGCCGTGCTGACGTTGCCGTTGGCGTCGGTATAGGTGCAGAAATTGGCCCAGCGGTTGTTGTTGCCCGCATAGGTCTGCTGGCGGGACGTGTAATTCCGCAGGAAATCCATGTCCACCGTCTCGTTCTGGAATGCCCCGCCGTTGCCGGCCCCCTCGTTATAAGGATTGTCGCCCCAGGAATAATTGTGTACCGCCGGGATGGCATCGCTGAGCGAACCGCCCGCATACAGGGACACGAAGCCCTGGATAGCAATGTCGAGGATATTGGTCCGGTTGTACGTCGTCCCGCCGAGGCTCAGGGAATAGTTCGCGGGCACATAGTGGACATCATTGAAGGTCTCGCCGCCTGTGACGGACACCGAACCCGTCGTGGAAGCCCATGTGGACAACACGCCGACATACTGCTCCGCAAAGTCCGCGAGCGTGACCGGATCGGCCGCCACGGAAGAGAAGTCCGCCGTGAGCGAACTCAGGGTGCCCTCGATGAAGCGGATGCCTTCCGAACCCGCCGTAATGGTCTTGGTATAGGAATGGTTCACGCCCCGCACACGGATTTTCAATGTGCCGCCCTGGGCAATGTTCGTCGTCCACGAAGTGAAATAGAAATTCACCGTCCCGGCTGACAGAGGCGAAGCAAACGACACCTTGACGTTTTCCTTGCCGGCATAGACCCCCGCTTTCGCGCCGGTGGTGAGGTTCATCGTCACCCCGCCGGAAAGGGCCTTGCCCGGTGCCGTAATTTCCACGGCCTGGACCTGCTCCTTGACACCGGTCAGCGTAATCTTGTTGAGGGCCACGGCCCGGCGGAAAGAACCCATCAGGGAAGTCGGCACGGAAGACGCCGTCTTCGGCTGCATGACCATGATGAACGCGGCGGGGTCATAGTTGCTCCCGTCCGACGTCTGATTAGCCGGCAACACCACCTTGTAAGCGGAAGCCGTCTCGTTGGCCTCGTCCGTCACGGCTGCAGAAGCCGGATAGAGACCGCCGAAAGCATAGCTCGACGCAGAGGCCGGGCTGATGCTGAAATTGAAAGACGCGACGGCGCTCCCATAGGATGCACTCGCGCTGGAAGAAAGGGACGTGGCGAAGCGGTCCGCGCCGTCATTGTACCACAGGCGCAGGTACTCGTTGTCCCCCCACGTAATGGTGCGTCCGGACAAATAGGTCTTGGTGGACCCGGATTCGTCTTCCGTCACTTCGGCGAATATGGAGAAATTAGCCTCCGGCTGCACAGGAGCTTCCATTTCCCTGCTACAACCCATCGCCACTGACACTGCCAAGCAGCCTAAACATAAAATCTTTTTCATATTCATTATATTATACATATTACAGATGCATATGAACCGACTAAAGGTACAATGATTCCGCGCAAAAACCAACAAATCCCCCAGATGCTCAACAAACGCCCCCTAAACAATCATAAAAAGCATTTTCACACAGCCATCGACCTTTTAATACAAGGGATACCACGCCGGCAGCCGGCGGGGCCGTGCGGCCAGGCGTTTTTGCAAATCCGCCGGAACGAAGCGTTTTTCGACGACGCAGCGCCACTGGTATTTGTCCAGCCATTCCGCGCCCATGATGACGAAACCGCCCCAGCCCCGGTCGGCGCCGAAACTGTTTTCAATCAGCCATTGTTCCGCCTTTCCGTCCGGGGAGAGCCGCACGCCGCATACGGCAACGGCATGGTCGGAGCGGCTTTCCACCGCCATCGCCTGGGCACGTTTGTCCATCGTCAGGTCCACGCCCAGAACATCCTGATAACGATGCAAGCGGGTATCATAGACCCCCAGCCGATCATCCCCTTCGCGGGTGACGTCAGCGGAGATGTAATACATCCGTCCCCCACGCAGGGACGCCACGCCGAGGGAATCGATGACATCCGCCGGCAGGTTCAGGAAGGTCCAGTTGCTCCGCTCCGGGCAGTTGCGGCTCTCGTCCACCGCATACACGCGGTAATAGGGCAGCGAAGGGTCGTTGGCAAAAATGGCATAGTCGCGTTCCATGTCATGGGCGACATAGCAGTCCCGGAAAGACGCGGGCGTCCAGCTTTTTCCCTGCCAGGTAAATTCCTGCGGAGGCACACCCAGCAGGGCATCCAGCACTTTGCGCACGTCCGCGAGAGCGGCTTCCCGGATGGCAGGATGCTCCCGGCGCGGCGTCTCGCGGAAACGGATACCGTAACGGCGCAGGATGGTCAGCACGGTGCGCATCAGTGTCTTGTTGTGCGTACCGGACCACACTTCGGGCATCACGTCCAGCGGGACGAGCCCGTATTTGTCTATCAGATGGGCGGCGTTGAGCCAGTGCCCGCCGTCGCCGATGGGTTTCTTGAACAGGTGGTCGTTCATCCGGGAACGCAGCCCTTCGCGGGAATGGCGGGAGGCAGCATCCAGCCAGCGGGCGGATTTTTCATATACATCCCAGTACTGGCAATAGACAAACGAAAAATAGAACTCCCCCAATTCCGGGTGCGCCTGCATCGCTTCCGCGCGCAGGATATTGAGCGTGGAAAACAGCCAGCAACGCCCGGACTGCATCTGGTCGGTCATCCCCCGGGTGGGCACGCGCAAAGTGCAGGCCGTATCAAGCTGCGCCAGATATGCGCGGTCGAGCGAAACCTCCTGTAAATCCCGCTCCAGCAGCGCCTGTGCGCCAAGCGGGACGGCCAGCAGGCCGAGCAGGACCACCAGGAGGACACGTTTCATGCCTTGTCCTTTTTCTTCAGCCAGCCCTTGCGGCCCGCCACCGCGAGCGTCGCCACGCCTCCGAGGGTACTGAGGGCCACATACAGCCAGCCAAGCCCGCTGCCGAACGCAAGGGGCGCAAGGGCAATCAGGGCAATTTCCACCGGCGCCACATAAATGTAGGCGTAGGCATATTCATCCATGCATTTGGTGCGCATGTCCGGATCGACAATCCGCAGCAGCGCGATGCTCATGCTCATGGTACCGGTGAACCAGCCCCAGGAGAAGACGGCCTTTTCAAACCAATAGTCGCCCGCTACCCGTTTGCCGATCAGCACGACATACAGGTAGGTGAAAAGCAGGCCGGCTGCCAGCAGCAGCAGCACGGGTACCAGCAGTTTCCAAACCACGGCCAGTTTGATGGAGGCCACGCCGAACGCCACGAGGAAGTCGGTGAAAGCCCCGCTCATGTGGCCAATCATCTTCGGGGAGATGTATTCGCTGACCCCGGTCTTGTCCGAGACCTTGCGGACGATAAGCCCTACAAGAAACGCACAAATGAACACCGGAACGCCCAGCGCCGGCCAGAAATACTTGATAAGTTTGCTGATGCCGTACCCGCCGAGCACAATCACGCAGACGGTCGCGAAATTGAAAGTCAGGGAATCCAGCGAAATGGCGGAGAAAGAGGCCTCGCCGATGCTGTCCCGCTTGTCCTTGGGAATGATGCCGGTACGGAGTTCGTCCGGAAGGTCGTTGTATTTCTGGATGAACGAAGTCTTGCCGTGGTTGGTGCCCCATTTGATCATCGCGAGTCCGATGACGACCGCCGCCACGATGCCGACTGTCGCGCAGGTCATCGATACGGACTGCATGTCTTCGAAACTCATTTTCGCGAACTCCGTTCCCATGGCCGCCGCCGTCCCGTGGCCGCCGCAGAATCCAGCCGGCATGGCGATGCCGAAAGCCGGGTGTACATCGTCCCAGAGTTTGGAGAAAACCCACAGGCCCAATGCTCCGCCCAACGCCCATTGCAGGAGCATGCCGGCATTGGAATAGACCCACATCCGACCGATGCCCTCCGAGCCCTGCTTGCCTTTCATCTTGGTGGATGTCAGCGGAATGCAGCCGAACACGAAGGCAATCAGCAGGCTGGAATAAGTGGCACAGGTATCCGGATTCAAAGGCAGGCACCAGGTACCGCCCGTGATGCGTCCGAGGATTTCCGGGCCGAGCAGCAGGGCACCGAAGCCCGCAATCAGGCTCGGGGGCAGGAAAAGTTTCTGGATGAAACGAATCTTGGCACGGAGCAATTTGCCCAGCATCAGCAGGACAGAAACCAGGCCGACGTCAATGAGAAGGGTCCAAACGGTAAAATTCATCTATCTGTCAATCTATCGTATTATCGTGTCTGTTTGGCTATGAATGACCTGCCGCACAAGCGACCGTTTCCCGGACAGGGAACGGTGAGGCAGGTGATTCCTGCGCGCGCTAAAACAATTTCCGGAACGCCTCGAAGCGCTCGGCGCTGCGGTGGTTGAACTCCTGCACGGCGGCGAGGTTGAAACCGGCCTCGCACATTTGCTTGTCCACGGCCCGGCCATCCGAGCGTTCCGCCTTTTCCGCTTTGCGGACGCGGGAGAGGATGGGCTTGAGAATCCGGAAATCGATATATTTCTGCGCCGCATCCCGGTCGTACGGATGGACGTTCCGCATCAGGATATAAGCCAATTCATTCGCGGCACTGCGTCCGCACTCCCCTGCCGGTGCGAGGGCGGCAGGGATGGCATCGCCAGCCGCTACCCATACGGGGACCGCATAGCAGCAGGGCGTATAGCCAATGGCCGTCCAAATGATGCTGCCGCTGGGGGCCTCGCCATGGGCGGGAACTTCGATGCAGATGGCGGAAGTCGTCGTCGTGCGCGGTATGAAATCCAAATCCACAGCCACGCCCGCCGGAGAACGACGCAGCATGTCTGCACGCAGGAGGGCATTGTAGAACGTCCGACCAAGGCCGTCAATCAGGTCTTCCGGTGCAAATTTCCCCTTGTGGGACAGCATCGTACGGTAAGCGGTTTCGTAGCGCGCCATGCCCGAGCCTTTGCCCGCCTCTCCGGAAATGGAGAAATTGGAACGGACCAGCCAGCCGCCGTCCGGCACGTCATAACGGGTAATCGTCAGGTCGCCCACTTCAAAATAGGCAATCGCCCCCGTCGCATCCGCCACGCCGAAATTCGCTTCCAGACGCCGCGGCTCGGGCATCGCCCGTACCATCGCTTCAAAATCACTGACCGTCGCACACTCGGCAAGCGCCTTGGAAATCAGGTACCCGTTCTGCGGGCCGTATTTGTCGTGGTGCAGGTTGTAAGACATGTTGTTGATAATCGCGAAGCCCGCGTCATTCGCCCCGCCGTAGGATTCCTCGGCTGCCTTGTCCGACGCGTGGAAGATGCCCGTATAAGCATACTTGCCGCCTTTCACATGGCGGAGTACATTGTACGGGTCGCTCGTATCCCGCTGCTTGAAGACCAGCGGACGACCAGTCTTGCTGGCGCCTGCGCTGACGAGCGCCGTCGTGCAGGCAGCGGCATCCCATGCGCCCGCCAGCACGAGGGACAGGCACAATACCGCAAAAGTTTTATTGATGATGCCCATAAGCTTTGATTCCATGTTGCAGGGTCTGGTTGAACCAGTCCAGATGATAGCGCACCGCCCAGCACCAATACGGCCAGCAATGCGTTGCCGGAGACTCCATATATATATATTGCAGCCCCGCCTCCGCGCACAGGTCTGCAAAACGGCGGGCGGAGGGCAAATACAACTTGTCCTCATACCCGCAAGTGATGACCAGGATTTTCTTCGCCGCTTCCGCCTCGTCACACAGTTCCCGTACCCGGGAAACGCGCCCCACGGCGGAGGCTGCCAGACAGGCAGGGTCATCCACCGGCACCCCGAGGATGTCCGCGATACCGGCACGCAGGCCACCCGACTGCATCAACGCCAGCACGCCGCTCATCGAACCGGCACCCCGGAAACGCTCCGGATGGTCCAAAAAGATGTTCATCGCCCCGTTTCCGCCCATCGACAGGCCCGTGATGAAGGTCTTGTCGGGATACAGGCCATACCGCGCCTGCATGTCCGGCCACAATTCCTTCCAGAAGAACGAGCGCCACTGCATCTTCGCCGTGTCCGCATTGTCGAGATACCAGCTCTTGTAAAAACCGTCCGGACAGATGATGCGGAAGCCCGTCTCATCCGAAAGGGCCTGCAAATCGGTACGCCGCGACCAGATTTTGTAATCGTCGGAATACCCGTGCAGCAAGAACACGGCAGGTACGGAATCCCGGCACGCACGCGGGGAAAACACCAGCACGGTGTCATCACAATGCAGCAGCGGAGACGGATAGACGTGCATTTCCGGGCCGGAAGCCGTCCCCTCCCGGCAGGAAGAGACGGCACCCAGCGTCAGAAACACAGCCAACAGAATGGTAACGGGCCGACAATACATCAGTTACGAATCTTATAGCCGTAATAGGCGTAAAACATAATCAACAGGTAGAAAGGCAGGCAGATCCAATAGGCATTCTGCATCCCGACCATGTCCTTGATAAAGCCGAACAGGAGCGGAATCAGCGCCCCGCCGCCGATGGAAGCCACCAGCAGCGACGATCCTTTCTTCGTGAACTTGCCCAGTTCCGTGATGGCAAGCGGCCAGATGGCCGGATACATCAGCGAGCAGGCAAGGCTGAGCACCGCCACGCACCAGACGGACACCTGCGGCGGCGTAAGCACAATCAGCAGGGAATCCGCCACGGCCACCCATGTACAGATGCGCAGCGCCTGCACCTGGGAAATCACCTTCGGGATGAACAGGATGCCGAGGATATAGCCGACCGCCATGCCAAGGCCCGGAAACAGGGTATATTTCTCAGGATTTTCCAGCCCGATATCCTTGGCATAGTCCAGCACGGACAGCAGGGCCAGGTTCTCCACGCCCACATAGACGAAGAGGGCCAGGGCCCCCAGCACAAGGTGCGGGAACTGCCAGATGGACTTCTTGCCGGCGGCGTAAGGACAGTCTTCTTCGTTTTCCTCACCTTCCGCCTTGATTTCTTCCAGCGGGGCGAAAAGGGTCACGATGCCGAGCACGAGCACCACCGCGATGATGATGTAGAACGGCAGGTCGAGGTCGGCCAGCACGACGGCATCCACGCTTTTGCCCGTCACCCACGCGATGAACACGGACGGGAGACTCAGGGCCAGCGAGTTGCAGATGCCCATGATGCTGATGCGCCGCGCCGCGCTGTCAATGGGCCCGAGAATGGTCACATAGGGATTGATGGCCGCCTGCAAGACCGTATTGGCCGTGCCGCTGATGAAGCATGCCAGCAGGTACAGGGCGAAACTCTCCAGCCGGGCCGCCGGGATGAACAGGGCAAAGGCAACCGCGAACATCAGGAACGACAGGGACATCGTCCTGCGGTAGCCGATTTTGCCGATGATGGTGGCCGCCGGGAAGGAGCAAATCAGGAATGCGCTGAACGTGGCCGCAATCACCAGATAGGACTGGGCCGAACTCAGGTTGAGGTTGTTCTCGAGGAACGGGACGAAATACCCGTTGATGCCCGTGGCAAAGCCCACGGTGAAGAACATCATCCCGATGAATGCCAGCGGGATGGCAAAACTGCGCTTTACGCCTGCCTCGCTCATACGTCCGGATTTTCAATGTGGTACTTGATAAGCCCTTCCATCGGAGCACGCATCAGGACGCCGACTTCCATGCCGTATTCCGCGCAAACCTCTTCCAGATAACGGCGGTGGAAGAACGCAACGGACCCCACGGCATTGAACTTATAGGACTTGTAGTCGGGATAATGCGTCACCACCTTGTCGAAGAACATCCGGAAACCCTCTTTCACCAATTCCGGGAAATACGGGTCCGTGTCGAAATTGTCCTGGACAAACCTCGCATACTGGGCACAGAAACGGTTCGGGAAGGGACGGGTATAAATCTGGTCCAGCAACTCGTCGTTGTTCTTGCCCAGCTTCTCGCCCACGAGTTTATACACATTCTCCGGCATGTTGTGGCGGATATAATCGGTTATCAGGCGTTTGCCGATATTGGCCCCCGAGCCCTCGTCCCCGAGGATAAACCCGCAGGAATCGATGTTCAGGCCTTCGTTCCGCCCATCATACAGACAGGAATTGGCCCCCGTCCCGAGAATGGCGGCAAAACCGGGCTTCGTCCCGAGCAGCGCCCGGCAGGAAGCCAGCGTGTCCATCGCGATGAACACCTTCGTGGCCTTCGTAAACACCCGCAGGAGCGTCTGCTCCATGAACGGATACTGGAGGGGCGTAACGCCGGCGCCGTAGAAATAAATCTCCTGCACTCGGTCAACAGGGAAGCCCGCCGGCATACACGCCTGCAGGTCCGCCACAATCTGGTCGCCCGTAATGTAATTCGGGTTGTACCCTTGGGAGGTGAAGAGATATTTCTCGTCGTTCTCCCGCGACACGCAAGCCCAATCGGTCTTGCTTGCGCCGCTGTCTGCCAAAAGAATCATGCTCTCAAAAATAAAAAAGGACAACCTGCATCACAGGCGGTGCAGGTTGTCCCCGATTAAGCGATTAAATAAAGTTCGACGTGAAGGTCTGGCTGGAAGAAACGCCGGTCAAATCCTCCAGGTTGTTGTCCAGCATATACTTGAAAATCTCCGCGTAGGTAATCAGGCCGCGCATCGGGCAGAAACAGCCATAATAGCCGGACACCTGACTGCTTTGATAGCTGCATATGTTGGCAATCGCCTTGCTGTGCGTCATCGGGTAGTTGATGTTGCGCATGGCGAAGTTGTCCAGAATATTCAACTTGACCGTCGTCGTCGGAACCGCTCCCGTAGCACTCGACACAAGCCGCAGGTAGCCGCCATTGCCGGAAGTCTCACCCCAAGGCGTCGAACCCCAGACATAGCTGTGGGTCTCCGGCAGGAGCGTACCGCTCATCGTGGAACCGGCCAGGGCCGGGATGCTGCCCGCGCCGCTCTTGGTCGTGTTGTTGCCGTCATAGCCGCGCAGCAACAGGTAAGAGCGGACAGCCAGTTCGAAGATATCGGCAGTGCCGTAGGTATTGTTGCCGACTGTAATCGTGGTGGCCTTCGGGATGTAGTGGGCATTCGCGACGCCACTCGAGCTGGGCTGGTCGGAACTCGCAAGACCCACGGTACCGGTGGTGTTGTTCCAGATATCGATGAGGGTGACGTACTGCTCGGCGAAATCCCGGATATACATCTCGGAGGGGGCCGGATTCTGGCCGACGGTCGCGGTGGCATAGACCACGCCGCCCACGCTGAAGTTCACCGTAGCGGTACGGGCGACGCCGTCGTTCTCAGCCGCCGTGAAGGTGACCGTGGTCTCTCCCGTGCTTCCGGAAGCCGGGCTGATGGTCAGCCAGTCGGCCTCGGTGGAAGCCGTCCACGCCGCCGTCGCCGTGACGGTCAGGCTCTTGGAACCGCCGCCATAGGCGATGCCGTCCAACTCGTTTACGCTGAGTTTCACCGGAATCAGGTACAAATCCGCGTCAAAGTCCACATCGGCAAGCGCCGTAGCGAAATCGGAGGTAATGCCGTTGGATACGATGTAGTCGAACACCCGAACCAGCAGCAGGTTCACACGCTCCATGCACGTAGGACCGATATCCCGGTAACCCGTCGGGTTGCTGCCCTCCCCGTAGAGATTGGCGAAGACGCCGCTGTGGTTGCCCAAATAGGTGAAGGCCCGGTCCAGGAAACCGCTGGACGCCGTCGTCAGCAAATCGATTTTGGCAGATGTCAGCGTGCAGGGACCGCCGTTGCCGGGACCTTCGTTGAAACTGCTCTGTGCCCAGCTGCAGGCGGCGGGAACGGAAGCGAGCGTCGCATCGAACATGGAGCTGCCGCCCATCAGGCTCTGCAGCAGCTTGCCCGCCACATAGAATGCCTGTGCCTTGGTGTAGGTGACACCGTTCGCCGTCACGGTGATGTCGTGCGGGATATAATGGCCGCGCTCAAATTCGGCACCCGTAGCGGGATTCTCCCCGGCAAGGTCCACGATGGCTCCGGAGGTCGCCTCCCACACGGCAAGCTCGCCCGCGAATGCCTCCGCAAAGGCCTCGGCCGCCGTCGGACGCGCCACCGCGCCGCTCATGTTCACCAACAACTTGTTCAGGTCGTTCTCCACCAGCGTGATGCCGCTCTCGCCCGCCGCGATGCCGCCACGGTACCATGTCCCGGACGGGCAGTCCACGCGAATCTTCAGCACGCTGCCGGACGAAAGGCTCGCACCCCAGGACGTGAAATACACTTTCAGCGTACCGGCAGGCTGCGCCTCGGCGTAACGCACCGTCACGCTCTCGCTCTCATCGGAGAATGTGCCCGTGGATGCCCCCGTCGCCAGGTTGATTTCGCGGCCGCCCGCAAGCGTGCAGCCTTCTGCCGTGATGGTCACCGAACTGATGCTCTCCGGAACATTCGTCAGCGTCAGTTCGTTGAGTGCCACCGCACGGCGGAAGGTCACGTTCAGCGGGTTGGGGATCGTCGCGCTTGTCGCAGGAGAGGCCACCAGCAGGAAGGCCGCCGGGTCATAGCTCTCCGGAACCGCCGTCTGCTCGGCGGGAAGGGTCATCACCACGGAAGAAGCCGAGGGGCTCTCCACCGCAGAGGACGGATAGAATCCGCCGTAGCTGTATGCAGATGCCTCGCCCGGGTTGATGGTGAAGCTGAACGAACCCTCCAGCTCCCCGGCATTGGCGTCGGCGCTGCTCGCCGCGGACTGCGCGAACTTGTCGCTGCCGTCGTTGTACCACATCGTCACGTATTCCCCGGTGCCCCAGTAAATCGCGGGCTTGCCGGAAGCTTCACCAAGATAGGTCTTGGTGGCAAGATCTTCCAGTGTCGGAATCATCGAAATCTCCACGGCATCGCCGGGCGTAACCGGAACGAGGACTTCGGGCTTTTCTTTGTTACAGGATGCGCACACAAGCGCGAGGGCTGCAACCAGCAGCATGGAAAAAACTCCTCTTTTCATAACGCATCAATAATTAATGAAGTTAAACTCACCATTGTCATTGATGTCTTCTTCCTCGTAGGTACCGCCACCGCGGACCGGTCCGCTCCCCCAGCTGGTATTCGCCAACACGGCGGCCCGGGGATGCAACTCAAGCAATTTGAGTGAAGGTGTCACATAATTTGTTTTCATAAAACCGAATGATTAGTTATTAATTTTGTTTTGGTTGTTCATGTTTATACACAATCCTCGCAAATTTACGGGAAAATTCGGACAAAAACAAAAAAATGGCAGATAAGCGTACCTATGAAATAAGAGACAGATTTTGCAAACGCAGGAAATATCCCTACCTTTGCCCCGGAATCTCCGTATGTCCCTGAGCCATCAAACATGCGGAGTTCGTTTTAAGGAATGGGACAGGAACGGACAGGAACACCCCGGATTGCCGTCATCGGCGGCGGTGCGGCGGGCTGTTTCTGCGCCGTAGAAGCCAGGCGCCGCCTGCCCGACGCACAAGTACGCGTGTACGAAGCCGCTGCGCAGCCGATGCGGAAGCTCGCGCTGACCGGCGGCGGACGCTGCAACCTGACCAACAGTTTCGCCGGCGTGGAAAAGCTCGCGGACGTGTACCCCCGGGGAGAACAGGTCATGCGCCGGGCGCTGCGCACGTTCAGCCCGGAGGACTGCTGCCGCTGGTTCCGGCAGGCCGGAGTTGCGCTCGTCACGCAAACCGACCAGTGCGTTTTCCCGGAAAGCCAGGACGCGATGCAAATCGTCCGCACGCTCGCGCACCTGATGCGGGAAAACGGTGTGCAGCTCAAGACGGAAGCACAGGTAACGGCACTTTCCCCACAGGCGCAAGGGGGTTATCTCCTGCATTTTGCAGACGGCACCGAAGCCGCCGCGGACAAAGTCGTCGTCACGACGGGCGGCGGGGCGCTGCGCCTGCTCGGGCCATTACAATTGGCCCTCGAACCGCCCGTCCCCTCCCTTTTTACCCTGAAAATCCCAGACGCTTCCCTGCACGCCCTCATGGGAACGGTCGTACCGGAAGCATCCCTGCGCCTCGCCGGTACGCATTTCCGCAGCACAGGCGCCCTGCTGCTGACCGACTGGGGCGTCAGCGGCCCGGCGACGCTCAAACTGAGTTCCTACGCCGCCCGGCACCTCGCACAGGCCCAATACCGGGCACGGCTGCTCATCGCATGGCTGCCCGCCCGGGAACAGGAGGTACTATCGTGGGTGGAAGCAGCCAGGAAATCCCCCCGGCAGTTTGCCGGTCTGAGGCCAGGCAACCTGACCGGACGCCTGTGGCAGCACATCCTGCAACGGGCAGGTTTACAGGCGGAAGCACGGTGGGTCGGGTTGAGCGACAAAGGTGCCCGGCGCCTTGCCGCCGTGCTGACGGCGGATGAATACCCCATTGCGGGACGTGCCCGTTTCAAAGAAGAATTCGTGACCTGCGGCGGCGTCTCCCTGCAGGAAATCCATCCCGCCACGCTGGAAGCCCGCCGCTTTCCCGGGCTGTTTTTCGCCGGGGAAGTGCTGGATATCGACGCGGTGACGGGAGGCTTCAACCTGCAAGCAGCGTGGAGTACCGGATACGTGGCCGCGAAAAATCTGTGACGCGTTTCTTACGCGCCGCGGAGGACCTTACCATTCATCCACCAGACGGGGAAAACTGAACAGCAGGGCGGTGATGTCGCCGGCAGACAGCTTTCCCTGTTTGTGGCGGCGTTTCACATAATCCCACGCACCGCCCAGCGACAAGGTCCGCCGGCCCGCCTTGAACGCAATATCCGCCGGCAGGACTTCCCCGCAGGCGGCTTTCCAGAGCAGCGCCGGGACATCGAAGCCGGAAGCCACCTGGGAGGCCAGCCCGCCCGAAAAGCGGGGATTGCATTCCAGGAAATAGAAACGACCGTCCGCGCCCAAACGGAAATCCATGCCGCAGACTCCCTGGAAATCAATGCTGTCCAGCATTTTCCGGACAACCGAGACCAAGGCGGGCGCGACCATGCTTTCGCGCAGGACGGACACCCCTTTGGCTTTCGGCAGCAGGACGCGGTACGCCCCGGCATAAAAACGGTCTCCCCACCGCAGGGCGTCCACGCTGACGTCTTCCCCGGCGATTTCTTCGGTAATCAGGTAGGAACCCGGGGCGGAATTGCCCGCAAGGTGCAGGAGCGGCGCCATGCTTTTTGGGAAATACACGCTGTCTCCCCCGTGACCTGAAGCCCGTTTGAACACGAGCGGAAAATGCGCCTGTTCTACGGACGGCACACCGGGCAGGTCTTCCTCAGGCAGGCGGTAGCGCTGCGGCTGCAAAACGCCCAGGGAATCCGCCCACGCGCTGCAACGGACCTTGTCGTCGAGCAGGGCGAGCTTTTCCGCGTCGTCCAAAGGAATCAGCAGGCCCGGGAAGGCGGCGCGGTTGCGGGCGATGAGGTCGGGATAAAAGACGGGCAGCAAGGCACGCACACCCGTTTCCGCCACGATTTTCCGGAGTTCCCGGACATAGTTCCGTTCACAGGCCGGCGGGCAGGTGCGGCGGCGCACAGGCGCGGGCGGCAGCGCCCTCCTGCCGCTGTCCGTACTGTCACAGACGGCGACCCGCAGTCCCAGCCGGGACAGGGAGCGGAACACCCGGCAGCCGACCGGCCCGCCCGCTTCCGTCAGCAGTATGTCGCACACATCCATGGGAACGCTGACAAAAGTAAGCAAAATTTATTACCTTTGCCACGATGATACCCGGACACATTTCCCAAATTATCGGCCCCGTGGTCGATGTGCATTTTGATTTGACATCCGCGGCGCAGGCTTCCGCCCAGCTTCCGTCCATCTTCGACGCCCTGGTGGTCAAACGCCCGGACGGTCGGACGCTGGTCATCGAAGTGCAGCAGCATATCGGGGAAGATACGGTGCGCTGCATCGCCATGGACGCGACGGACGGACTGCAGCGGGGACTGGAAGTCATCCCGACAGGGGCACCGGTTTCCATGCCGGCCGGCGAACAGATTCGCGGCCGCGTGCTGAACGTGACAGGCCGGCAAATCGACGGCCTGGGCGACCTGTCCATGGAAGGCGCCCTGCCCATCCACCGCGACCCGCCGAAATTCGAGGAACTGACCACGTCCGGGGAAGTGCTCTATACCGGCATCAAGGTCATCGACCTGCTGGAGCCTTACCTCAAGGGCGGGAAAATAGGCCTGTTCGGAGGCGCCGGGGTCGGCAAGACCGTGCTCATCAAGGAGCTCATCAACAATATCGCCAAGAAACACAACGGCTTTTCCGTCTTCGCGGGCGTGGGTGAACGCACCCGGGAGGGCAACGACCTGCTCCGGGAGATGCTGGAATCCGGCGTCATCCGCTACGGGGAGGCATTCGCGCGTTCCATGCGGGAAGGGCACTGGGACCTGTCCCAGGTGGATGCCGAAGAATTGAAGAAATCGCAGGTGGCGATGGTATTCGGGCAGATGAACGAGCCGCCCGGCGCACGCAGCAGCGTGGCACTCAGCGGACTGACGCTGGCGGAAGCCTTCCGGGACGACCCGGACCCCCGCGCCCCGCACGACATCCTGTTTTTCATCGACAACATTTTCCGCTTCACCCAGGCAGGCTCCGAAGTATCCGCCCTGCTGGGACGCATGCCCTCCGCCGTCGGCTACCAGCCCACGCTGGCCACGGAAATGGGTGCCATGCAGGAGCGCATCACCTCCACCATCCACGGCTCCATCACATCCGTACAGGCCGTCTATGTGCCGGCGGACGACCTGACGGACCCGGCCCCCGCCACCACCTTTTCCCACCTCGACGCCACGACGGTGCTGAGCCGCCAAATCGCCGCCCTCGGCATCTACCCCGCCGTGGACCCGCTGGAGTCCACTTCCCGGATTCTGGACCCCGCCATCGTGGGGCAGGCCCATTACGACACCGACCAGCGTGTCAAGCAGATACTCCAGCGCAACTTGGAATTGCAGGACATCATCGCCATCCTCGGCAT